>JAFACJ010000205.1 GCA_023425615.1 Actinomycetes bacterium | reverse complement strand
CCCTGGGGGCGGCCGGCGCGGGGGCGGGAGCCGCCGCCTTAGGTGCGGCCTTGGGCGCGGCCGGCGCCGCGGGGGCGGGGGCCGTGGAGGCAGGGGTCGGGGAAGGCGCCGTGGAGGTGGCGCCGTTGTGTGTGGGCTTGGAGCCCGGCTGATAGTCCGCGAAGAAGCTCCACCAGGCCTTGTCAACCGTCTCAGGGTCTTCCAAGTACTTCTGGTAGAGCTCATCGACCAACCACTCGTTGGCGCCGAAATCCGTTAGATCGGCAGGGGTGTGCGACTCGCTCGACACGGCGGAGATCGCCCTCTTCCGCAGCTCGCAGGTGGGTTCTAAACGTTCATAAGGCTACTCGCCTCGGGGAGCGTGTGCGGCGTCGTTCCTCTCACCTGTGGAAACGCGGACGCGGCGGGAGAGGAGGGTACGACGGAGCAAAGATGGCGAAAAAACAGGTTAAAGCGCCCGTAACGGGACTTCTTGCGGGGACAGGGGGCCGGACGGCGGACACCTTCAAGGCCGCGACGATCCCGCAGCCTTATGTCACATTCGGGGGAAGGATCGTTACCGTGTCGAGATCCCCGTGCCCGTCGCCGTCGGGATCCCCCGGTCGGGCGCAGGGCGGGGGTCGCACTAGAGCCGGATTCGGTTTGCTGCTACCAATGAGTATTCCTCAATGGTTAGCTAGGCCACAGAGGACTTGATCGGCTCACCGGCTCGACATCAGGAGCGCACATGACTGAACTGCGGTACGACGGCAAGGTCGCCATCATCACCGGTGCCGGGCACGGCCTGGGCCGCCAGCACGCGCTGGAGCTCGCCGCGCGGGGCGCCAAGGTCGTGGTGAACGACCTCGGCGGCGACCGGCACGGCGGCGGCTCCTCGACGGGTCCCGCGCAGGACGTGGTGGAGGAGATCGTCAAGAACGGCGGCGAGGCGGTGGCCAACGGCGGGAACGTCGCCACAGAGGAGGGCGCAGCCTCGATCGTCCAGACCGCGATCGACGCCTTCGGCAGGGTCGACATCCTCATCAACAACGCGGGCATCCTGCGCGACAAGTCCTTCAAGAACATGACGGTCGCCGAGTGGGACGCGGTCATCGCCGTCCACCTGCGCGGCGCGTTCCTGGTCACCAAGGCCGCCTGGCCGCACCTGGTCGAGGCGGGCGCGGGCCGTGTCGTCAACACCTCCTCCCCGGCCGGCCTGTTCGGCAACTTCGGGCAGGCCAACTACTCCACCGCCAAGATGGGCCTGGTCGGCTTCACCAAGACGCTGGCGGCCGAGGGCGCCAAGAAGGGCGTCAAGGCCAATGTGATCGCCCCCGTCGCCTACACCCGGATGACCTCCGACCTCTTCCCCGAGGCGTTCGCCGAGAAGCTGGGCGTGGAGCAGGTCACCCCGCTGGTGGTCTACCTGGCGCACGAGAGCGTGCCCGAGAGCGGCCAGGTCTTCACCGTCGGCGGCGGCAGGATCGCCAAGATCTTCGTGGGCGAGGGCCCCGGCTTCACCAAGACCGACGGGCTGTCCGTCGAGGACATCCGCGACAACTGGCAGCTGATCGCCCAGCAGGAGCCGCTCGCGGTGTACCCGAACATCGCCGAGCAGACCAAGGCCACCTTCGAGGCGCTGCAGTAGCCGTGGTCGAGTTCGACAGGAGGGACGGGGTGGCGGTGATCACCCTGTCCCGTCCCGAGCGCCTCAACGCCATCACCGTCGCCGACGTGAAGACCCTGCTCGGCATCTTCGCCGAGCTCAAGGAGGACCTGGAGACCAGGGTCGTCATCCTGACCGGCGCGGGCCGTGCGTTCTGCGCGGGGATGGACATCCAGGGCGACGGCGAGGAGGCCGAGTCGTCCGCCGAGGGAAGGGTCCAGCGGATCTACCGCAGTATGGTCAGGGCCGGCGAACTGGTGCTGGGCCTGCGGGAGATCCCGCAGCCGGTGGTCGCCGCGCTGCACGGGCCGGTGGTGGGCATGGCCTTCTCCATGGCGCTGGCCTGCGATCTGCGGGTGGCCTCGCCGACCGCCAGGTTCGTGGCGCCCTTCCTCAAGCTGGGCTTCTCGGCCGGTGACCTGGGTCTGTCGTGGATGCTGCCGCGGCTGATCGGCACCGCGCGGGCCGGGGAGATCTTCTACCGCGCCCAGTCGGTAGACGCCGAACGCGCCCTGGGGCTGGGTCTGGTCACCGAGGTCGTCGAGGACGACCTGGCCGGCGCGCACGCCCTGGCGGAGGAGTTGCTGACGCGTTCGCCGTTCGGGCTGCGGCACACCAAGGAACTGCTCAACCTGGCGCTGGACGCGCCGGGGCTGCGCACCCATCTGGCGGCCGAGAACCGCACCCAGACCATGGCCTTCCTCACCGAGGACCTCAGGGAGGGCATGGCGGCGACCCTGGAGAAGCGGGAGCCGAAGTTCCGCAACCAGTGAGCCGGCGGGCGGGAGTGCCCCCGGCCGGCCGGGCCGGGGGCGCTGGTCACCGTGCCGTCACTCGCTGAGGCTGAGGGCGGCCTTGGGGCAGGAGCGCACGGCGTGGCGGACCTTGTCCAGCTGGTCGGCGGGCACGTCTTCCTGCAGCACGTGGAGGTTGTCCTCGTCGTCAAGGTCGAAGACGTCGGGTGCGAGCCCGACGCAGACGCCGTTGGCCTCGCAGACCAGGTAGTCGACGTTCACCTTCATGCGGATTCCTTTCACGCGGGTTCGCGGAGGCGTCCGGGTCACCGGTCGGCCTCCCACCTGCCGAATCTTATTCGGTTTGCTCCGTGGCACGCCCGATCGGAGTGGAACACGTTCTATCAGCCCTCGCGGGAGGCCGCCGCACCGCCTACCGGTACAGTGCGCGGCGGAGGTTCGAACGAGATGAGCGAAACGCTGCCCGCCATGCCCGTGGACCTGCTCCGCGCGGCGGAGGCCGCCAAGGGCTTCATGCCCCCGGCCGAGGGCCTTGCCCTGTACGAGACCGCCCTGGCCTACGGCAGGGTCGGGCCGCTGCTGGAGGTGGGCACCTACTGCGGGAAGTCCGCCATCTACTTCGGCGCCGCCGCCCGCGAGGCGGGCACCGTCCTGGTGACCGTCGACCACCACCACGGCTCGGAGGAGAACCAGGCGGGCTGGGAGCACCACGACCCGTCACTGGTCGACCCCGCCACCGGCCGTATGGACACCCTCCCCGTCTTCCGCAGGAACATCGAGCGGGCCGGCCTGGAGGACGTCGTGGTCGCCGTCATCGGCACCTCCGACACCGTCTCCCGGCTGTGGGGCACCGGGCTCGGCCTGCTGTTCATCGACGGCGGCCACAGCGAGCACTTCGCCCAGGCCGACTACGCCAACTGGGCGCCCAAGGTGAAGGTCGGCGGCGCGCTGGCCATCCACGACGTCTTCCCCGACCCGGCGGACGGCGGCCAGGCGCCCTACAACGTCTACCTCCGCGCCCTGGCCTCCGGCGCGTTCGAGGAGCGTCGCGTGGAGGGCTCCCTGCGCGTCCTGGAGCGGATCTCCGCGGCCGACCCCCTCGCCTCCGTCTAGAAAAACGCAGAACGCCCCAGAAGGGCGATTCCGGGGCGTTCTGCGGCTCGGGGTATCCGAGGGGGTCAGGTGCGGACCGGTACCTGCGCGCAGCCGCAGGCGGTCGGGTCCGACGGGGCCGAGGGGCCCAGCGGCCGTCCGGCGATCTCCTTGAAGATCCGCGCCGCGGGGCCGGTGTCGGCCAGCGTCTCGGAGGCCAGGATCACCGCGGCGGCGGTGTAGGTGGAGCGGTCCCCCGGGAAGTGCCGCCGGTCCTTGAACTGCCAGCCGGTCCAGTAGGAGCCGTCCTCGTACCGCAGGAACTGCACGTCGCGGAACAGCTCGCGGGCCCGCGGGTCGCCCGCGGCGTCCAGGGCCATGACCAGCTCGCAGGTCTCGGCGCCGGTCACCCAGGGCTGGTCGGACACGCAGCGGCAGCCGAGCCCCGCGACGACGAAGGTGTCCCACTGCGCGGCGAGGAGCGCCGCCGCCTGCTCGCCCCGCACCGCGCCGCCCAGGACCGGGTAGTACCAGTCCATGGACCAGCGCGACTTGTCGGCGAACGCCTCGGGGTGGTGGGCGATCACATGGCCGAGCTGGTCGGCGGCCAGCTCCCAGTCGGGCTGGGGGTCGCCGAACCGCTCGGAGAGCGCCACCGCGCAGCGCAGCGCCTGGTAGATCGAGGAGCAGCCGGTGAGGAGCGACTCCTCGCCGATCCTGCCGTCCTCGTACCTGATCCACTTGATGTCGCCGCGGGTGGTCTGCAGCGACAGCACGTACTCGATGGCGCGGCGCACGCAGGGCCACATCCCGCGTACGAACTCCTCGTCACCGGTGACGAGGAGCTCGTGCCACATGCCGACCGCGAGATAGGCGGCGTGGTTGGACTCGCCGCCGGTCTCGGTCACCTGCTCCGACTCCCACTTGGCGGGCCAGGAGCCGTCCGGGCGCTGCTGGTCGCGCAGCCACGTGTAGGCGCGCCGTGCCGGGTCGGTGAGCCCGGCGACGGTCAGCGCCATCGCCGCCTCGACATGGTTCCAGGCGTCGACGTGCCCCGCGGGGTAGCCGTCGAAGGCCGCGTACCAGGGGATCGCCCCGGAGGGGTACTGCTGGCGGGCGATCGACAGGGCGGTGGCGCGGAGCTGTTCGGGGGAGAGGGCGGGTTCAGCCGGCATAGGACGGTTTGGTGAGGTAGACGACGACGCTCTTGCCGATGAACGGGTTGAGCAGTTCCTCGGCCAGGCGGGTCGCCAGCGGGCGCTTCATGATGTCCCAGACCAGGATCTGGTGGTAGCCCTTCACCAGGGGGTTGTCGGTGTTGTCGATGCCCACCGCGCACTTGATCCACCAGTAGGCCGAGTGCAGGCCGTGCGCGTGGTGGTGCCCGTCGATCCGGAAGCCGGTCGACTTGAGCTTGGCCTCCAGCTCGGCCCGCGTGTAGATGCGCACGTGGCCGCCGGGCGCGGTGTGGTAGTCCTCCGACAGCAGCCAGCAGATCCGCTCGGGCAGCCACGAGGGGACGGTCACCGCGACCTGGCCGCCGGGCTTGAGGACCCGGAACAGCTCCTTCATGGCGAGCGTGTCGTGGGGGATGTGCTCCATCACCTCGGCGGCGATGATCTTGTCGAAGACCGCGTCCTCGAACGGCAGGGCGAGGGCGTCGCCGACGACGGTCTCGGCGGAGGAGCCCTCGGGCGCCTGGCCCTCCAGCTCCATGGCGCCGAACATCGACTGGACGCTCTTCAGCTCCTCGGCGTCCATGTCGAGCGCGGTGACGCGGGCGCCGCGGCGGTACAGCTCGAAGGCGTGCCGGCCGCCGCCGCAGCCCATGTCGAGAACACGTTCCCCCACGGCGACGGGGAACCGCTGGAAGTCGACGGTAAGCAGAGGGGGGCTCCTTCCACAGGCGGCCGCACGAAGGCCGCGGTTGCGACGGGATCGGCCAGCCGCGGTGCGGCGGGACCGCCCGACCTTCCTCGGGGGTCGGCCGGGTCGGGGGCTCGGCCCCTGACCCGGCGGTCAGCGTGCGGTCTTGATCGCCGCCCGGTAGTGCGCGACGGTCGCCAGGGCGACCGCCTTCCAGGTGTAGCGCTCCTGGACGCGCTGGTAGCCGGCCTCGCCGAGGCGCGCGCGCTCCTGGGGGGAGTCGTGCAGCCGCTTGATCGTGGCGGCGAGTTCCTCGACGTCGTCGGGCCGCACCAGCGCGGCGGCGTCGCCGACGACCTCGGGCAGCGCCCCGGCGGCGCTGGCCACCAGCGGGGTGCCCGAGGCCATGTGCTCGACGGCGGGCAGCGAGAAGCCCTCGTAGCGGGAGGGCACGACGGCGATCTCGGCGGAGGCCAGCAGCTCGCCCAGCTCCTCGTCGGAGATCCCGGAGACGAACTTCACCTTCTCGCCCAGCGCCAGTTCCCGCACCAGCTTCTCGGTGGGCCCGTCCTTGCGCGGCTTGCTGACCACGACCAGGTGCACGTCGCGCTCGGTGGCGATCTTGGCGACCGCGCGCAGCAGCACGTCCACGCCCTTGAGGGGGGAGTCGGCGCTGGCCATCGCCACGATCCGGCCGGCCACCCGCTCACCGCGCGGGTGGAAGATCGCGGTGTCGACGCCCAGCGGCAGGATGTGGATGTGCTCGGGACCGGTCTTGAAGTCCTTGACGATGTCCCGCTTGGAGGAGCTGGAGACGGTGAGGATCCGGCCGATCCTGGCCGAGACGAACGCCTGCATCCGGACGAAGCCGTACCAGCGGCGCTTGCCGAAGTGCTGCTTGATGCCCTTGGCCGCGGCGATCTCGATCTTGCGGTCCTGGCTGATGGGGTGGTGGATGCTGGTGACCATCGGCAGCAGCCGGGGGATGCCGAGGTTGCCGAGGCCGAGGACCTGGTTGTCGTGGACGACGTCGAAGTCGCGGCGGCGCTTCTTCAGCTCCCGCAGCACGCGCAGGCTGAAGGTGAGGGGCTCGGGGAACCCGCCGGTCCGCATGTGCGCGAACTCCAGCACGTCGATCCAGTCGCGGAACTCGTGCAGGGCGGGGGTGCGGAAGGGGTCGTCGTCGTTGTAGAGGTCGAGGCTGGGGACCTTGGTCAGGACGATCTCGTCGCGGTCCAGCTCCGGGTAGGGCTGGCCGGAGAAGATCTCCACATGGTGGCCCAGGTCGACCAGTTCCCGGCTGAGGTGCCGCAGGTAGACACCCTGGCCGCCGCAGTGGGGTTTGCTCCGGTAGGAAAGCAGTGCGATCCGCAGTTGCCGCTCAGCCTCAGCGCTCACGCCCACCTCTTAGAAAATCGCACCCGATAGGTCCCAGTTGTACTGGATGTCTGACTGTAGCCTGCTCATGTTACCCACGGGTTCCCTGGGCCGGGGTTATGTTTTCTCGACAGAAGTGCCCTTCGTGGAAGTGGTGGGCCATCGACGGATGACCCACCACATTCAAGGATGAAACAGGACTATTTCCCGCGCTTCGGCGTCGGCGTGAACCGCACCGGGATCTCCTTGTAGCCGTTGACGAAGTTCGACCGCATCCGCCGCACCTCGCCGTCGAGCCGGATGTCGGGCAGCCGCTCGGCCAGCGCGCCGAACAGGATGGTCAGGTTCATCCGCGCCAGGTGGGTGCCCAGGCAGAAGTGCGGGCCGCCGCCGCCGAACCCGATGTGGCCGCTCTGGTCGCGGGCGATGTCGAAGACGAAGGGGTCGGGGAAGACGTCCTCGTCGCGGTTGCCCGAGGGGTAGAACATGACGACCTTGTCGCCCGCCTTGATCGTCTTGCCGCGCAGCTCGACGTCCTGGGTGGCGGTGCGCCGGAACAGGTTGAGCGGGCTGGTCCAGCGCACGATCTCATCGGCGGCGGTCCGCATCAGCTCGGGGTGCGCCTTGAGCCGCTCCCACTGGTCGGGGTGCTCGAAGAAGGCGAGCATGCCCCCGGCCGTCGCGGTGCGGGTCGTCTCGTTGCCGGCGATCGTCAGCATCAGGATGAAGAGGTTGAACTCCTCGTCCGTCAGCAGGTTGCCCTCATCGTCGGGCTGGAGCAGCTTGGTCGCGATGTCGTCGCGCGGCTCCTGGCGGCGCTCGTCGGCGATCTTCTGCGCGTACATGTAGATCTCGGCCGCCGCCATCTGCGCGACCTCGGGGGTCTCCTGCAGTTCGGGGTCGTCGAACCCGACGAGCTGGTTGGACTTCTCGAACAGGAAGTCGGCGTCCTCGATGGGGGCGCCCATGAGCTCGCAGATGGTCTGCAGCGGCAGCGGGGCGGCCAGGTCGCGGACGAACTCGGCGCTGCCCTTCTCGCACACCGCGTCGATGAGGGAGTGGGTGATGTCCTCGATGTGGCCGCGCAGCTGGTTGATCATCCGCGGGGTGAAGCCGCGGTTGACGTAGGAGCGCTGCCGGGTGTGCTTGGGCGGGTCCATGAACAGCATCATCTGCTGCTGCATGGTCAGGTCCTCATCGGAGTACTCCGAGAACATCGAGGTGCGGATCGCCGAGGAGAACAGCTCGGGGTGGCGGGAGACGAAGACGATGTCCTCGTGCTTGGTGATCGCCCAGAAGCCGGGCACGCCCTCGTGCGGGTCGTAGTGCCAGTGCACCGGGTCGTTCTTGCGCAGCCAGGTGAACTGCTCGTGGGGCGTGCCGCTCTCCTCGTACTGGCCGAGCGCGATGATGTCGATCTTGGGGATCTCGGGTGCGGACATACCGGTCTCCTCGTACTGACTCGGGTGGGAGGGCCCGACCGGCCGCAGCGCAGCGCGAAGCGGCAGGGCCGGCTCGGGGGTCCGGGGTCGCCCCCGGAGAGATGAAGTCGATCAGCCGAAGTCGAGTGCGCTCTGGGCGCTGAAGCCGCCCGGCGGCACTCGCAGGACGTCGGCCAGCGCCTCGGGGGTCCAGCCGTTGCGCGCGCGGGCGACCTGGGCGATGGAGGGAGGGGCCATGACGGCGACGACGCCGCCGTAGACCACGAAGACCTGGGCGTTGACACCGTCGGCGGCGGGCGAGGCCAGATAGCTCACCAGCGGCGCGACGTGGTCGGGGGACAGCGGGTCGGGTCCGTCCTGCGGGGCCGCGCCGAAGACCGCGGCGGTCATGTCGGTGCGGGCGCGCGGGCAGATCGCGTTGACCCTGACCCCGATGCGCCCGACGGCGTGCGCCGTCGAGAGCGTGAGCGCGGCGATGCCGCCCTTGGCCGCGGCGTAGTTGGGCTGGCCCGGCGCGCCCAGCAGGAACGCCTCGGAGGAGGTGTTGACGATCCGCGCGTAGACGGGCCCGCCCTCGGCCTTGGCGAGGCCGCGCCAGTAGGCGACGGCGTGGCGGGAGGTGGTGAAGTGGCCTTTGAGATGGACGCGGATGACCGTGTCCCATTCCTCCTCTGACATGTTGAAGAGCATCCGGTCGCGGGTGAAGCCCGCGTTGTTGACCAGGACGTCCAGGGATCCATATGCCGCCAGGGCGGTCTTCACCAGGCCCTCGCCGGTGTTCCAGTCGGCGACGTCGCCGGGGTGGGTGACGGCCTCGCCGCCCGCGGACCTGATCTCCTCGGCCACCGCCTCCAGGTCCGGGCCGGGCAGGTCGTTGAGGACGAGCCGGGCGCCCTGCCTCGCCAGGGAGATCGCCTCCGCGCGGCCGAGGCCCCGGGCCGCGCCGGTCACGATGGCGGTCCTGCCGTCGAGACGGGTGTCGCTCATGAACGCTCCGCAGCTAGATGATCTAACGCTTGCTTGGTTCGCGCCGTTCTCAGTCAATAATGAGACTCCAGTCTCGTCAAGGGTCTCATTCCTGAAGTGATGTGCGTCGCACTTCACTCCGTCAGCACATGAGTACGGCGGATCAGGAAAAACGCGACGTCCCCCGTCCGTCGTGTGACGGCGGGGGCCGTCGGGAGCGCGGCGCGGGAGGGCTCAGCGGGTGTAGCGCAGCGGATAGTCCGAGCCGGCCCGGCGGGCCTGGCCGCGGTGCTCCAGCACGCGCAGATGGGCGGCGGTCTCGCCGGTCGCCAGATGGCGGCTGATCGGCGCCATGGTCTCCCACGGGTAGCTCCACGCGCACCGCGAGGTGATCGTCCAGAGCGTCTGCGGCTCGTCCTCCAGCAGATCCAGCAGTTCGGCCAGCCGCTCCTCGTGGTGCTCGATGATCTCCTTGGCCCGGCGGGGGATGCCGCTGAAGGCGTACTGGTGGGCCGGCATCGCGTCCTCGACGCCCATCTCGGCGGTGCGGGCCAGCGACGCCAGATAGCCGCCAAGCGGATCCTCATCGGGCCGGTCATAGGGGTAGAGGCCGACGTGCGGGGTGATCTCCGGCAGGAGGTGGTCGCCGGTGAACAGCAGGTCCCTGTCCTCCAGATGCAGGCAGATGTGGCCGGGGGAGTGGCCGGGCGTCCAGACCGTGCGCAGCCTGCGGCCCGGCAGGTCCACCAGGTCGCCGTCCTCCAGGATCCGGTCGGGCCTGGCCGGCGGGTCGACCTGGCCGCCGGAGTCCTCCAGCTCCTCGCGCTCCCGCTCGGTGGCGCCCGCCCGCAGGAGCCACTGGAGCGGGCCCTCCCCGTCCGGCTTCTCGGCCTCCGTCCGCATGAGGTCGATGAGCTCGGCATCGGCGCGGTGCATGGCGATCCAGGCGCCCGAGCGCTCCCTGATCCGCCCGGCCAGGCCCGCGTGGTCGGGGTGCATGTGGGTGACGACGACCCCGTACACGTCCTCCACGCCGACGCCGAGCCCGCCGAGTCCCTTCTTCAGCGCCCGCCATGCCTCGGGGTGCTCCCAGCCGGCGTCGATCAGCACCGGGCCGCGCTCGCTCTCCAGGACGTACACCAGCGTCTTGCCCAGCGGGTTGCCCGGGATCGGGACGGGAACGCTCCACAATCCGCCGCCGTGGTCGGTCGTGTTGACCGTAGGGGTCACGTAGCCACTCCTTGAATCCACCTGTGCCGGGGGCGGTCAGGCCCCCGGCCGCGCCATAGGGGAGGTCAGACACGTTCCAGGATGGTGGCCGTCGAGATGGCTCCTCCACAGCACATGGTGACCAGCGCGGTACCGGCGTCACGCCGTTCCAGCTCGTGCAGGGCGGTGGTGATGAGCCTGGCGCCGGTCGCGCCGACCGGGTGGCCGAGCGCGATGGCCCCGCCGTTGACGTTCACCCGGTCCATGTCCGGGCGGTGCACCGACGCCCAGGACAGGACGACGGATGCGAAAGCCTCGTTGATCTCGATGATATCGAGGTCGCCGATGCTCATCCCTGTGGCGTCGAGCACCTTCTGCGTGGACTGGATGGGACCGTCCAGGTGGTAGTAGGGCTCGGCGCCGACGAGCGCCTGCGCCTTGAACGCCGCGCGGGGGCGCAGGCCGAGGCTCCGCGCCTTCTCCTCGGACATGACGAGCACGGCCGAGGCGCCGTCGGAGATCTGGGAGCTGGTGCCGGCGGTGTGCAGCTTCATGACGGGCTTGAGCCCGGCCAGGCCCTCCAGGGTGGTCTCGCGCAGGCCCTGGTCGCGGGAGACGGTGCGGGTCTCCCCGGTCGGGGCGCCCTCCTTGTCGACCTGCGGGACGTCCTCGATGGGGGTGATCTCGCGGTCGAAGCGCCCGTCCGCCCACGCCTTGGCGGCCAGCTGCTGGGAGCGCAGCCCGAAGGCGTCGAGGTCCTCGCGGGTCAGGCCGCGCCGCTCGGCGATGCGCTCGGCGGCCTCGAACTGGTTGGGCATGTCCAGCGACCAGTCGGCGGGGCGCGGGTTGGCGGGCAGGACGTTGCTGCCCAGCGGGGCGCGGCTCATCACCTCCACGCCGCAGCCGATGGCCACGTCCACGACGCCCGCCTCGACCAGCGCCGCCGCCAGGTGCACGCTCTGCTGCGCCGAGCCGCACTGGGCGTCGATGGTGGTGACGCCGGTCTGCCAGGGCAGCCCGGCGTACAGCCAGGCGTAGCGGCCGACGTGGCCGCCCTGCTCGCCGGCCTGCGTCACACAGCCGGCGAAGACCTGCCCGACCTCGGCGGGGTCGATGCCCGCACGGTCGACCAGGGCCTTGAGGGTGTGCCCGAGGACGGCTTGCGCCTTCATCCCGGCCAGCCACCCGCCGCGCCTGCCCTGCGCGGTGCGCACCGCCTCCACGATCACCGGCCGCCCCATGTCAGCTCCTCAGATCAGAGTTCTAGAATCGAGTTCTACTGTAACGCGTTCTAGTTTGCCGGGATAGGTCGGGGCAGACCCATATGACGAGGGAGGGCTCAGGCGAGTCGTACCGTGAGCGAGCGGTAATTGGGAACGAGTACTCGTCTGGCCGGCTCCCGGCCGGTGATCAGCCAGGGCCGCCCCGCCTCGGTCAGCGTCCGCAGCATCCGCGCCACCTGCGTGCGGGCGACGGAGGCGCCCAGGCACAGATGGCGGCCGGCCCCGAACCACAGCTGACGGGTCTCGGGGACGTAGGGCCGGGTGATGTCGAAGAGCCCCGCGTCGTTGTTGGCGCGGTGCGTGAGGATCATCACCCTCTGGCCGCGCAGCAGCCTCTTGCCCGAGACGGTCACGTCGCCCGCCACATGGCGGCCGATGACCGGGGCGGGCGTGGAGACCCGCAGCCCCTCGCGGACGGCGTTCGGCGTCAGCTCCGGATCGGCGAGCAGGAGCCGGTGCTGGCCGGTGTCGTGCAGCAGGGCGACGGTGCGGGAGGTGCCGGACGCGCCGGTCTCGGTGCCGGCGATCGCCAGCAGGGCGGTCAGGCCGCGGGCGAGGTCGAGGCCGAAGCCCAGTTCCCGGCAGCGGCCCAGGATGGTGTCCTGGCCGGCGGAGGCGTAGGCGCCGGGGACCGCCGCGGTCAGCCGCCCCGCCAGTTCCTCCGCCTCCTGGAGCTTGTGCCGCGGCAACTCGGTGGAGGAGGTGGTGCCCAGGGCCAGGGCGGCCAGCCTCTCCCCGGTGGCGAACAGTTCGGCGTAGGGGGCGTCCGGCTCGCCGAGTTCGAGGCCGAGCAGGTCGGCGACGAGCCGTCCGGCCAGTACCCGGGTCTCGGCAGCCAGGTCCACGCTCTCCCCGTCGGCCAGCCGCGCGGCGAGCCTGCGGTGGTGGCCGCCCTGCGCGCGCTCGACCAGCCGGACCGCCGCCTGCTCGGTGAACAGGTCGCGGGCCGCGGTCCTGACCTTCACATGGGTGGCGCCGTCGAACAGGCCCGCCATCTCCGGGCCGAAGAGCTGGCCCCACAGATGCCCCACCCCGCCCTCGCCGGCCAGGCTGAAGTTGCGGTGGTCGTTGAGGATCAGCCGTGCCACCACGGGATCGGTGACGAGCCAGCCGACACGGGGCAGCCTGCCGATCGGCGGAGCGTACCGTGAGGCGCGCAGCAGGGCGTAGAGCCAGAAGTTGCCCTGGCGCAGAAGGCGCGCCTCATGATGGTCCATCGATGTCAGCTCCGGGTCGGTAGAGGGTTTGGGCTGGTGTTCTTCGAGGATGGCGCGATACTTTCCGCCGGATATGAGTATTTTCTCCTAAACCGGGGTGAGTATCGCCGCTCATACCGGTCACCCGCCGACGAGACAGGCTGGACCCATGAGAGCAAGGATCGCGGGGGTCACCACATACCTCCCCGAACGCACTGTGACGAGTGCCGAGGTCGAGGCGCGGATCAGCCCCTACCGTCCCCACCCCACCATCGTCTCCCGGATGACCGGGATCCAGCGGCGGCACGTGATGCGCGATGACCAGCAGGCATCGGATCTGGCGGTGGAGGCGGCAGCGAAACTGCTCGCGGAGGCGGGTGCGGAACCCGAACTGCTGATCTTCGGGTCGGCCTCGCAGGACCTCATCGAACCCGCCACCGCGCACATAGTCGCGGCGAAACTCGGGCTCACCTGCCCCGTCTTCGATGTGAAGAACGCCTGCAACTCCTTCCTCAACGCCATGCAGGTCGCCGACGCGCTCATCCGTACGGGGCAGTACCGGCGGGTGCTGGTGTGCAGCGGGGAGACGCCGTCCCGCGCGATCCGCTGGGAAGTCCACAACCGCGCCCAGTTCGTCGACGCCTTCGCCGGATACACGCTGTCGGACGGCGGTGCCGCGATGCTGCTGGAAGCCGCGCCCACGGGCTTGTTCGGCTTCGAATTCGACGCCGTCTCCGCGGCCTGGCAGATCGGGACGCTGCCCGGAGGCGGTTCGATGCACCCCCGTGACCCTGACCATTCGTACTTCTCCGGGGACGGCCGCAAGCTGAAGGACGCCTTCGTCGGCAAGGGGCCCGGACTGTGGCTGAACGCCCTGGAGCGGCACGGGCTCACCTGGGAGGACTTCGCGGTGGTCCTCGTCCACCAGGTGACGCTGCCTTATCTGGAGATCATTCGCACGATCCTCGGTATCCCCGCCGACAGGCTCGTGGTGACACTGCCCGAACACGGGAACGTCGCCTCTGCTTCCATGCCGCTGCAACTGGCCACCGCCGTCGCGGAAGGACGGCTCGCGCCCGGCGACAAGATCGCGTTCGTGGGGCTGGCGGGCGGCGTCAGCCTCGGGGTCGCCTTCGCCGAGTGGTCTTGAGAGCGGAGAAACCGTGAATCTCTGGGTCGTCATCCCCGCCTACAACGAGGAGAAGTCGATCGGCGCGACGCTGAGGCGACTTGCCCAGCAGACCGACCGTGACTTCACGGTGCTGGTGGTGGACAACAACAGCACCGACAAGACGGCCGAGATCGTCCGTTCCTTCCCCGAGGTACGGCTCATCTCCGAGGTGCAGAAGGGGACGGGAGCCGCCTCCGACACGGGTTTCCGGCACGCGATCCTCAACGGCGCCACGCACATCGCCCGTACGGACGCCGACTGCCTTCCCGACGACGCGTGGGTGGAGGCGGTCCGCGCGGCCTTCGCGGACGGGCTGCGGATGGTCAGCGGGCCGTTGCGGCCCCGTGTGGATGAGTTCCCGCTGAAGTTCTGGGAGCGCAGGCTGCTGCCGGCCGTCATCCAGATCGCGGCGACCTTCGGCAGATTCCGCCCCGGCAACCGTGACGCCGCCTATCAGGGGCCGTACGTGATGATGCCGGGCTGCAACATGGCCATCACCGCCGAACTGTACGAGAAGGCGGACGGCTTCCCGCGCACCCGTATCGAGGACGTCCACGAAGACCGCGCGCTGGTCAACCGGGTGCGTAAGGTGACGGGTGACTACGGGCTGCGTCAGGACATGCTGGTCTACGGGTCGGTGCGGCGTCTGCGCGCCTACGGGCTGGTGGGGACGCTCGGCTGGTACGCCGATCACCGCTACACCCCAGAAGTGGTCGACATCCGGTGAACCCCGGTACCTGGGAACGCCGCCTCTACCTGGCCGCCCATCCCTTCGCCTACCCGCTGCTGCGCGGCCTGGTCCGGGTGGGGCCGGTCGTGAAGGTGCCCGGTGTGGGGGTCGTGGTCAACGACGCGGCGCTCGCCCGTGACGTCCTGATGGACGGGGAGACGTTCCGCAAGGACGGGCCGGGCTCGCCGGGCGACTTGTGGACGCCGGTCCTCGGGCCGTCCGTGCTGCTGAACATGGAAGGCGAGGCGCATCGCGCGCTGCGCCGCAGGCTCACCGAACTGTTCACCCCGGCCTCCACCGCCGCGCTGTGCGCCCGGGTCCTGGACGGCCCGCTCAAGGAACTCTCCGGACGGCTGGAGGGCGGCGAGGCCGTCGACCTCGTCGACACGATGCGGGTCATGGCGGGCGCGGTCATCTGCGAGGTCATCGGCCTGCCCGACATCGATGAGACGGCCTGCCGTGCGATGTTCGAGCGCGGTGAGCGGATCGTGTCCATGGTCAAGCTGCGCACCCGTGCCCTGAGCCCTTCCCAGGCCGCCAGGGCGCGTGAGGCGCTCGCCCCCATCGGGGAGATCGCCGCCCGCTCCTTCCACTCGGACGACGAGACGACGGTCATGGGGCGGATGCGGGCGCTCGGCCTGTCGGAGGGGGAGGCCAGGGGAGCGGCAGGGGCGTTCTTCCTGACCGGCACCGAGACCGTCGCGACCCTCGTCCCCAGGCTGGTGGCGCTGCTGCACGACGCCGGGGAACTGGAACGGGTGGCGGCCGACCCGGCCCTTCTCGACCCGGCGATCGAAGAGGCCATGCGGGTCACCACGCCCACTCCCGTCATGCTGCGCAGCGTCCACGCCGAGACGCGGATCGGCGGGGTGCGGGTGCGGCCGGGGGAGCGCGTGCTGATCGCCACCCACAACTGCTGCCGGGCACCGGGCCCGTTCGCGCTGGACGGAGCCCCGGACAAGGCCGGGCTGCGCCGTCTGTGGTTCGGCGCGGGGCCGCATTTCTGCATCGGCTACCCCTTGGCGCTGGCCGAGGTCCGGGCCGTGGCCGAGACCGTGCTGCGTCATACGCCGCTGAAGGTGGTCTCCCGTAAAGCCGCGAGGGGTGTGCTGATCCCCACCTATGCCGAACTCACGATCCAGAAGGTGGCATGAGCCTCGTACGGAACGTGCTCGAACAGGCCGAACGCACTCCCGAAGTGGTCGCGCTCATCGCGGGCGACGGCACTCCGCTGACCTACGGGGAGTTGCGCCGCCGGGTTCTCGCGGTACGCGACGGCTTCTTGGCGGCGGGGCTCGCGCCGGGGGACGGCGTGTTGTTCTCCGTACGGCCATCCCCTCAGGCGCTCGTACTGGCTCTCGGGGTGGTGGCGGCACGGGGAGTCGTGGTGTTCGCCGATCCGGGGGCGGGGCCGGAGATGTTCGAGGCGCGGTTGCGGCTGGCGGCTCCGCGCTGGTCGGCGGCCGAGGCACTGCTGTATGCGGCGAGCAGGGTCGGGCCTGTGCGCTCCTACGCGCGGCGTAGGGGACTGCTGTTGCCGAACCTGTCCGAGCTGCCGTTGCAACATGTCTATACGGGCCGGTGGCTGCCCGGTGTACCGCGTGGCGCGCACTCCCTGGCGAACTGGCTGAAGGCTTCTCCCGACACCGGGTCGTTCTGGGAGGCGACCCCCAGACCCCCGGAGGCCGGTTCGGCCGATCCTCGCTTCGCTGCGGTCGTCCGAACCGGACCGGTCGAGGAGACGGACGGCACGGAGCCCGCGGTGGTCATCTTCACCTCGGGGACGACTTCGGCGCCGCGCGCGGTCGTCCATACGCAGGCTTCGCTCGCGGCGGGGTTGGAGCTCTTCCGCTCCCGGGTGTCGCTGGGGCCGGGGGACGTGGTGCACACCGACCAGTTGATGCTCGGCCTTCCGACGCTGATCGCGGGCGCGTGCTGGTCGATGCCGCCGCTGTTCTGCGCGCCCGGGGATTTCCTGGAGCAGATGGAGGAGCGCAAGGCCACCCACACGTTCTGCGTTCCGGTGCATCTGGCCGAGATCCTGGACGCGGCGGGGGACCGAAAGCTGCCTTCCGGGCTGCGTCACGTCCTGCTGGGCGCGGCACCGGCCCCGGCCGGGGTGCTGAGACGCGCGGTGGAGGCGGCCCCTGGAGCCGAGGTGCTGTCGGTGTACGCGATGACCGAGATCGTCCCCGTGGCGATCGCCTCGGCGCAGGAGAAGCTCGCCCATCAGGGAGGAGGTGATCTGCTCGGGGAGCCGCTGCCGTGGATCTCGGCACGGGTGGCCGATGACGGAGAGCTCTTCCTGGGCGGCCCCAACCTGTGCCGGGGCTATCTCGGCGAGCCCGGCCACGTCGAACTGGCGACCGGGGACCTGGCACGGCTGGACGGCGGACGCCTGGTCCTGCTCGGCCGGAAGAAGGACATGCTCATCCGCGGCAAGTTCAACCTCTATCCGGGCCTGTACGAGCCGGCCATCACCGCGCTGGAAGGGGTGCGGGAGGCGGCGATCGTGGGGCTGCCCGATCCGGAGACGGGTGACGAGGAGGTCGTCCTCGCCGTCGTCGGCACGGTGCCGGGGGCCGAGCTGAGGCGGCGGCTGCGCGGGATCCTCGACGCGGAGGCGCTGCCCGACCGGATCGTGTACCTGCCGGAACTCCCCTTCTCCGGCAGAGGGCGCAAACTCGACAGGGCCGCGCTCCGGGACCGTGTCTCCCAATGAAACAATCCCGGGGATCCCCCAGCAAAGGGGTGGATATCCACGGGCGGGGAGGTGGCGGGCTTGCAGGTAGCGGTGACGGGGGCGTCGGGCTTCGTCGGCGGGGCGGTCTGCCGGAAACTGGCGGCGCTGGGGGCGCGGGTGCACGCCTACGGGCGGCGCGCGTCCGTGGATCCCGGCCACATCGGCGGTGCGCCGTACCGGTCGTGGGACCTGACGTCGGGTCCGCTGCCGGACGCCCCGAGGGTGGACGTGGTGGTGCACTGCGCGGGCACGGTCACCGACTGGGGACCGGTCGCCGACTTCTTCTCCGTCAACCTGCACGGCACGAAGAACGCCCTGGCGAGCTTCCCCGGGACCCGCTTCGTCCACGTGAGCACCGCGAGCGTCTACGACCCCGCGAAGCCGACCGTCATGGCCACCGAGGACCAGGCTCCCGTCGCCCGCTACATCAACGCCTACGGGGCGTCCAAGGCCGCCGCGGAGCGCGCGGTGCTGGGCTCGGGCGCGGAGAGCGTCATCCTGCGTCCGCACGCCGTCTACGGGCCGGGCGACACCACCCTGCTGCCGCGCGTCCTGTCGTCCGTGCGGGGGCGCGTCCTGCTCGCCGTCGGCACCGGGCACCAGCTCGTCAGCCTGACGGGCGTCGACAACCTCGTCCAGGCGTGCGTGCTGGCCTGCGAGTCGGACGTCACGGGCGTCTACAACATCACCGACGAGGCGCCGCTGGAACTCGACACCGCACTGGCGATGATCATGCGGGAGCGCGGGATCAGGGCGCGCCGGGTGTACCTGCCGCTGCGTCCCGTGCTGCCGGTGGCGGCCGCCGTGGAGGGCGCGTTCCTGCTGGCGGAGAGCAGCAGGCCGCCGCGGCTGACCAGGTACGCCCTGGGCCATCTGGCCGTGGAGCGCACCCTCGACCTCTCGGCGGCCCGCAGGTTCCTGGGATACCGGCCTCAGCCGACGTCGTTCGTCGGCGCCTCCTCCTGGTAGAGGGCGTCGTCGGGGAGGTCTTCGAGGAGATCGTCGAACTCGCCGTCCTTGACCCCGGCCACGAAGGCGTCCCACTCGGCCTCGGTGAAGTACAGGACGGGTCCGTCGGGCTTCTTGGCGTCCTTCATCACGATCGCCTGCCGGCCGGGGAGGAAGACCTTGTCGTCCTTCCGGAACTCGTCGGGTACCTCTTCGGAGGGGATGAACTCGATGATGACGCCGTCATCGCCGTCTCCGTAGATCTCGGTACGGCGCTCTCGCTGTTCGCTCACGCTCCCCAGCGTAGGCGTCAGAAGTCGGCCAGTAGGCGGTTTGCCGCCACTTCGAGCCTGGCCTGGATCTGCTCGGCCGTGGCGTGGCCGCGCAGGAGCTCGATCATCTCCATGACCCAGACGCTGTTGAGGGAGCGGACCAGGACGCGCTGCTCCTCGCCGGCGGCCTCGTCCTCGTCGATGACGCGCAGCAGCATCCCGGTCATCCGGGAGCCGAAGTCGGTCTTCACGTCCGACAGCAGCAGCGAGCGGATCAGCGCGTCGGCGAGTTCGGGCTCGCGCATCAGGCCGCGGGTGGCGCGCATGAGCAGCTCGACGGCGCGGGAGGCGCCGTTGGACGCGCCGGGCGGGCGGCGCTGCATGCTGCCCTCCAGCAGGTCGAGCTCCTCGCTGACCACGGCGACGACCAGGTCCATCTTGGAGGGGAAGTAGCGGTAGAGGGTGCCGAGCGCCACTCCGGCGCGCTCGGCGACGGTGCGCATCTGCATCGCCTCCACACCGCCCCGCGAGGCGAGGGCCGCCGCCGCCTGCACGATGCGCTTGCGGCGCTGGTGCTGGCTGCGCGAGCGGGTCGGCGAGTCGGTGTGCTCTGCGGTCATCGGTGCTTCCCTGGTCGGCCCTGGTCGGCTCCAGGGGCTGCTTGGAGGCTCCAGCCTAGCGTGTTCGCAAGAACCTGTTATCCCGGAGCGGGCACCGAATGGCGTGAGTTCTACCGCATCGACCACCGTGGATACGGGTCTCTGGACAGGAATTAGAATCTGTTCTACTTTGCCTTTCGGGATCTGTGTGGGCACGGTCGGGGAGGATCATGGGCACGGTCGCGGAACTGCTGCGGGCACGGGTCGCCGACACGGCACCCGGTCTGACCTTCGAGGACCGGACCTGGAGCTGGGCGGAGGTGGTCGCCCAGTGCGCGGTGCGCGCCGCCTGGCTGCGCGACCTGCCGCGGGCCGATGCCGGCCGCCCGGTCCATGTGGGCGTCCTGCTGGACAACGTGCCCGAGATCGTGTTCCTGCTGGGCGGCGCCGCCCTGTCCGGCGCCGTCGTGGTGGCGCTGAACACCACCAGGACCGCCGCCGAACTGGCCGGCGACGCCGACCACGCCGACTGCGACCTGATCGTCACCGAGCCGCGCCATCTGGCCACCGCCACCGCGCTGGCCGCCGGGCGGCGTCCGGTACTGGACCACGAGGGCGCCGAGTACGCGGCGGCCCTGGCGCCGTCGGCGGATGCGGCGCCGCCCGAGACCGAGCCCGATCCCGCCGACCCGCTCATGCTGATCTTCACCTCCGGGACGTCGGGCAGGCCGCGGGCGGTGCGGATCACCCACCGCAAGATCGTGGTGCCCGGCGAGAACCTCGCCGGACGGCTCGTGGGCCCCGCCGACGTCGTCTACAGCCCGATGCCGCTCTTCCACAGCGGCGCGATCATGGCGGCCTTCGCCCCGGCGCTGGTGGCCGGCGCCCACTTGGTGCTGCGGCGCAGGTTCTCGGCCTCCGGGCTGCTCACCGACCTGCGCGAGTACGGCGTGACGTACCTGCACTACGTCGGCAAGGCCCTGTCCTACGCGCTGGCGGCGACCCCCGAGAAGGTGGACAACCCGCTGAGGTTCGCGTTCGGGAACGAGGCCGCGCCCGCTGAACAGGCGGCTTTCGCCGAGCGTTACGGCTGCTTCGTCATCGACGCCTACGGCTCCACCGAGACCGCCATCACCTTCAGCCCCGACCCGTTCGGGCCGCCCGGAGCGCTCGGCAAGCTGGCGGAGGGCATCGCCATCGTCGACCCGGAGACCGCCGAACCGTGCCCTCCGGGAGTGACGGGCGAACTCGTCAACACCGCCTCCGACACCCTCTTCGACGGCTACTACGGCGAAGAGGAGAAGGAGAAACCCCGCAACGGCTGGTTCTGGAGCGGCGACTACGCCTACGCGGACGAGAACGGCTACGTCTTCTTCGTCGGCCGCTCCCTGGACCGGCTGCGCGTGGACGGGGAGAACTTCGGCGCGGTCGAAGTGGAACGCGCGCTCAGCGCACTTCCCGGCCCGTTCGCCATCTACGGCGTCCCCGACGTCGCCGCCGGAGACCAGGTGATGCTCGCCGTCACGGGCGGCTTCGACCCCGAGGAGTTCGGCGCGCTCGCGGCGGACCTCAACCCCAAATGGGTGCCGCGCTACGTCCGCGTCTGCACGGAACTACCGATGACGGCGTCCAACAAGATCCTCAAACGGAGGCTGGCCGCCGAAGGCTGGCACACCTCCGACCCGGTGTGGTTCCGGCCCGGCCGCGAACCGACCTACCGGCCGCTGACCCCCGAAGACGTGACGGCACTGCGCGAGGAGTTCGCGCGAACCGGCCGCGACCATCTCCTGGAAGGACGCCAATGAAGTTCACCCTCGACGAGGATCAGAAGCAGCTCCAGGAGCTGGCCGCGGGATTGCTGGCCAAAGAGGCGACCCCGGAGCGGCTGGAGGCGGCCGAGAAGGCGGACGGGCCCTATGACGAGGGGCTGTGGCGGGCGGTCGCGCAGGCCGGGTTGCTGGGCGTGACGCTGCCGGAGGCCGCGGGTGGCGCGGGGCTTGGAGCGGTCGAGTACACCGTGCTGCTGCGTGAGCTGGGTCGTGCGGTCGCGCCGATTCCGGTGTACGGGGCGCTGACGGCCGCCGCCGTGATCGGCGCGCATGGGGACTCCGCGCAGGTCGCCGCGCTGGCTCCGCTGGCCGAGGGCGGCCTGGTGCTGACCGTGGCGCCGCGCACTCTGGGTGAGATCACCGTGGACGGCGGGAAGCTGACGGGCGTCGCGACGTTCGTGCCGTTCGGCGAGCAGGCAGAGAGCATCGTGGTACCGGCGGGGGAGGACGCCTATCTGGTGCGGCTGGCCGACGCGAAGGTCATCGCGCAGCCTTCGGCGACGGCGGAACGCCTCGCCCGGGTGGAGCTGGACGGGACTCCGGCGGTGAAGATCGGCTCCGGAGCGGCTGCGACGCTGCGGCGTTACGTGACGTTGGGGGCGGTCGCCATCGCCTCCGGTGTCATCGAAGGCGCGTTGAAGCTGACCACCGACTACGTCAAGACGCGTGAGCAGTTCGATCGCAAACTGGCCGAATTCCAGGCCGTCACGATGCAGGTGAGCGACATCTACATCGCCAAGACGGCGCTGGAGGTAGCCGTCTGGGCGGCGGCTTGGCGGCTGGCCAACGGTCGTGCCGACACCGACGAGGTGCTGTCGATCGCCGCCTACAACGCCACCGACTCGGTGGTGAAGGCGCTGTACACCTGCCAGCACCTGCACGGCGGCATCGGCTTGGACGTCACGTACCCGCTGCACCGCTACTTCGCCTGGGGCAAGCAGTACGCGCACACCCTGGGCGGCGTCGACGCCCAGTTGGACGCGCTGGGCGAGCATGTGCGCAACCCCGTGGAGCAGGACGCGACGACTCCGGAGACCGACGGGCTGCTGATCGACCTCACCGACGAGCAGAAGGCGCTGCGCGCCGAGCTGCGCGAGTACTTCACCAACTGCCTGACGCCCGAGGAGCGGAAGCGCATCGCCGATGACCCGTTCGGCGACGCGTACGTGGAGCACTGCAAGAAGCTCGGCCGTGACGGGATGCTCGGCGTCGCCTTCCCCAAGGAGTACGGCGGACGCGGGTACGGGCCGATGGAGCAGCAGATCTTCGCCAACGAGATCGCCCGCGCCCAGGTGACGTACCCGCTCATCACCCTCAACTCCGTCGCGCCGACGATCATCCACCACGGCACCGAGGAGCAGAAGGCGTTCTACCTGCCGAAGATCCTCGCCGGCGAGTGCCACTTCGCGATCGGCTACTCCGAGCCGGGCGCCGGCACGGACCTGGCGGCCCTGCGCACCAGCGCGGTCCTGGACGGCGACCACTACGTCGTCAACGGCCAGAAGATCTTCACCA
>JAFACJ010000179.1 GCA_023425615.1 Actinomycetes bacterium | reverse complement strand
GCCCTGGCGATGCCGAAGTCGATGACCCGCGGCCCTTCCCCGGTGAGCAGGATGTTGTCGGGCTTGAGGTCGCGGTGGACGACGTCGCCTGCGTGGAGCGCGATCAGCGCCCGCGCGAGCCCGGCGCCGAGGCCGAGGACCTCCACGGGGTCCATGACCCCGTGGGCGGCGACACGGTCGGTGAGCGAGACGCCGGAGAAGTAGGTGGTGGCCAGCCACGCCGCGTCGAGGTCGGCGTCCAGCAGCCGGGCGACCAGCGGGCCGGTCAGCCGGCGCATCGTGGCGATCTCCTGGCGGAACCGCAGCCGGAACCCCTCGTCCCCGGCGAACTCCGGCAGGACGACCTTGACCGCGGCGAGCGTCCCGGCGTCGTCGCGGCCCAGGTAGACCACGCCCATGCCGCCTTCGCCGAGCCTGCCGAGCAGCAGGAACCGGCCCAGGACGCGCGGGTCGCCGGGCTCCAGTGGTCGGATCATCGCATTCCCGGGGGGTCGCGGGGCGGCATGAACCTACGTGACTCACAGAACTGTAGGCACTTGATTACCGTAAATGCTCGGGAATTCCCAGACGCGCCGGCGAAAAGAAGGATCACGGAGTCCTGCGCATCGAGACGGCTGGGGCACTATGGAAGGCATATGGGAGGGATGAGGGACACGGCGTTCGCGCTGCTGGCCGAGCTGGTGGCCGACGGCTCGGTGGTGGTGCTGAGCGGGGCGGGACTGTCCACGGAGTCGGGCATCCCCGACTACCGCGGTGAGACGGGGCGGGCCAGACGTGCCACGCCGATGACGTACCAGGCGTTCACCGGCGGCGCCGAGGCGCGGCGCCGCTACTGGGCGCGCAGCCATCTGGGCTGGCGGGAGCTGGCGCGGGCGACGCCGAACGCAGGGCACCGGGCGGTGGCCGAGCTGCAGCGGCGCGGCCTGGTGTCGGGGATCATCACCCAGAACGTGGACGGCCTGCACCAGGCGGCCGGCGCCGAGGACGTGATCGAGCTGCACGGCGGCCTTGACCGGGTGCTGTGCCTGGGCTGCGGCGAGCGCAGCCCCCGGCGCGTCCTGGACGAGCGGCTGCGCGCCGCCAATCCCGGCTGGGCCGCGGCGACCGCCCCCGGGCAGGTCAACCCCGACGGCGACGCGGTGGTGGACGAGGAGTACATCGGCTCCTTCACGGTCGTGGACTGCGCGTCCTGCGGCGGCGTCCTCAAACCCGACGTGGTCTTCTTCGGGGAGAACGTGCCGCGGCACCGCGTCGACGCCTGCTACGCGCTGACCGCGCGGGCCGGGATGCTGCTGGTCCTCGGCTCGTCGCTGACCGTCCAGTCGGGCTACCGGTTCGTCGGCAGGGCGCACGAGCTGGGCGTCCCCGTCGCGATCGTCAACCAGGGCGCCACCCGCGGCGACGCCAAGGCGCTCGTCGGGCTCGACGCGCCGCTCGGCGCCACCCTCACCGCGCTCCTCGGCGCGCTGGAGGAGCTGGAACCGACGGTGTGAAACAGGTGCCCCGCGCCCGGGTATGGCCCCTATGCTCCAGCTCATGCGGATCTTCACGGCGGACGGGTCTGACGTCGCCTTCGTCGCGGTAGGCCAGGAGGCCACCGGAATCATCGCCATCGGGCAGCTCGCCAACGGGGTGATCGCGATCGGCCAGCTCGCCACCGGGGTGATCGCCATCGGGCAGCTCGCCCGGGGGTTCCTGGCCATCGGGATGCTGGCGGGCGGCGTCTTCTCGGTGGGGATGCTCTCGGTCGGCGCGGTCTGGGCCACCGGCATGATCGGCCTGGCGCCCCTGGCCGGACCCGGCCTGGTCCTCGGCCTCTTCGGCAGGCTCTTGCCGATGAAGGCGTTCGACCCGCGCACGAGCTGGCTGCCGCGGCGGCGGGCGGTGGAGTTCGACCCGGCCACGAGCTGGATGCCGCCGTGGTGGATCCTGCCCTCCTGGCGGGTGTTCGTGGGGGTGGCCGGGACGCTCCTTCTGGCCGTCCTGTGGTGGTACGCCGCCGGGACAGACCTGATCCTGCCGCGGCTCTTCGGCTAGGCGGACGCCAGGAACGACGCGAGCAGCACGAAGGCCGTCAGCGCCAGCAGGACGACGCCGACCGCGCTGACCCAGGCGGGGACCGGGAGGAACAGGTGGTACCCGCCGCGGGAGAAACCCCCGTAGGGGAACCGCTCGTGCTGCGGGCCTTGGCGCTCGGTGCGGGGAGAGGGGTAGTACTTCACGGTCAGCTCGCCTTCGTGTCGGGGACCAGGGACAGGCCGGCCCGGCGGGCCTTGGCGACGCTGGCGCGCAGCGCCTCCTCGACGATCCGCGCCTGCTCGGTCAGCCCGCCGATCTCGGCGACGGCCAGCTCGTCGCGGACGGTGCGGGCCAGCAGCTCCTGGTAGGCGTCGCCGTTGGCGGCCAGGCGCTGGAGGGTGCGCCACTGCTCCAGCGCCTCGTCGGCGGCCTTCGTCTGCTCGGCGTACTTCTCCAGCGCGACGATCCGCTCGGTCACCGACGCGGTGGCCAGCCGCAGTACCTCCTTCTGCGGGGCCAGCAGCTCCGCCACCCGGGGGTCGTCGGCGCGCGCGCCCGCGTGCTCGTCGGTCAGCCGGTCCAGCTCCATCAGCGTCTGGGCGATGTCCCACTGCTGGGCGGGCAGCGTGACGGTGTTGCGCACGTCGTCGAGCAGCCCCTGGGCGTTGACCTCCGAGCGCAGGACGGTCTCGACTGCCTGCGCCGCCCGCCACAGCAGCGACCGGTACTTCTGGGCGAGGTCGCCGTACTGCACGTAGTGGCCGTGGTGGCGGCGGGCCAGCCGCGCCGCCTCGTCCTCCCCGCAGCGGGCGAGGAGGACGAGGAAGGCGACCGGCTGGCAGACGAGAGCCAGCAGCACGAAGGCGGAGGCCGGCTGCCAGACCAGGGCCCCGGCGACGGCGGCCTGGAGGACGAGGCCCGCCGCCGTGGCCCTGGCCCCGTAGAAGGTGCCCATGAGGCCGGGGAGGAACGACCACACCGGGGCCTGCCAGAGCGAGAAGAGCACGTCGCGCTTCGTCCGTCCGTCGAAGCGCGACTCAGAAGGCGTCTCGACGGGTCCGTACAGCGCTTCGGGGGCGTTCTTCAAGATCTGCTGCTCCGCTTCGGGAAGCTGCGGATCCACCACTACCACGCACTCGTTCATGCCACTCTCCTCGGGCCTCTCACGGTAGACGCGGAAGCGGGGCACCCGGTTCTGCGGTCGTCACAGCAGGCTCTTGAGCAGTGCGCGGGTGCGTTCCTTGTCCTTCCCTGAAAGGAATCCTCCCGCGACGAAGTCCGTTACGCCGGAGTCTTTGAGATCCGCGATCGCGGCGGAGACGGTGTCCTCGTCGCCGACGATGGCGAGGTCCGCTGGGCCTTCGGCGCCTTCGCGGTCCATCATCGCGCGGTAGGACGGGAGCGTCCCGTAGATCGAGAAGACCTCTCCCGCGCGGGCGCGCGCGGCCTCCACGTCGTCGGTCACCCCGACGGGGAGGATGCACACGACGCGGGGCTCGGGGCGTCCGGCCGCCTCGGCGGCGGCGCGGATGACGGGGACGATGTGGTCGCGGACGGTCTTCGGGCCGGTCATCC
>JAFACJ010000125.1 GCA_023425615.1 Actinomycetes bacterium | reverse complement strand
CGCCGGGGGTGCCGGCGTGGTCGACGACGTCGCCGGTCAGGTCGGCGACGCCGATCGGCCCGGCGCCCGAGGCGAGCGCCTCGTGGACGTCGGTGCCGCGGGCCACGACCGCCCGGTGGGTGGAGCCCGGCAGGCCGCCGTGCAGGCCGGTCGACGACGGCATCGACAGGCTGTGCGTCATCAGCACGCCGTGGACGAACCCGGCGTCGTGCACGGTGAACGCGGCGTCCAGCGAAGCGCCGCCGTGCCGCCGTCCGGCGCCGCCGCTGTCGGTGTTGATGCCCCGGCGCAGCCACAGCAGCGGGAAGTTCGACTCGTCGCCCTCCACGTTGGTGATCTGGTAGGCGAGGATCTCGTGGGGTCCGGCGTAGTCGATGCCGTCGTCGCCCGGCGTCGCGCCGCCGCCGCCGGCCAGCGCCTCGGTGACCGCGCCGCCGAACGGCTCGCGGTACTGGTTCAGGCCGCCCAGGTGGAGTACCTGGATCGCGCCGGTCGACTGGGCCATGGCCTCACGCCGTGTCGCCGGGTCGGTGCCCGCGAGCGCCGAGACGACGGAGTGCGCGGTGTTCTTCACCATGTAGGAGCCGCCGATGGTGGCCGCGCCGCACGGGGCCGGGTGCCTGGCGTTGACGACGGTGCCCAGCGGCGCGTCGATCCTGAGCGCCCGCATGACGCCGCTGTTCCACGGGATGTCCGGCGCGATGACCGGCAGGACCGAGGCGAACACGCCGCCGCGCAGGCCCGAGATGGTGCAGTTGTAGATGCCCTCCATCTGGGCGCTGGAGCCGGAGTAGTCGAAGACCAGCTCGTCGTCGCGTTTGGTCAGCTCGACCTCGATGCGGGTCAGGGTGTCCTTGCGGCCGTCGGAGTCGAAGTAGTTGCGGGCGCGGAACACCCCGTCGGGCAGGGCGCGGATGCGTTCGCGGGCCGCGGCCTCCGACTTGTCGAGCATCGTGTGCATGACCGTGGTGACGACGCCGATGCCGTACCGGTCGATGAGGCGCAGCAGGCCGTTCCTGGCGTGCGTGTTCGCCGCGATCATCGCCTTGAGGTCGAGGCCCAGGTTGGCCGGGAGCCGGGAGGCGGCGAGGATCAGCTGCCACACGTCCTTGCGGGTGCGGCCGCCTTCGACCAGTTTGGTGGGCGGCAGGACCAGGCCCTCCTGGTAGCTCTCGGTCGCGTCCGGGCACCAGGACGACGGTGTCATGCCGCCGATGTCCAGGACGTGGCAGCACGAGCCGACCCAGGCGACCCGCTCCCCCTCATGCACGACGGGTTCGAGCATCGTGACGTCCGGCAGGTGCAGGGCTCCGCGGTAGGGGTCGTTGGTGATGAAGACGTCGCCCTCGCCGATCCCCACCTCCTCCTGGCAGTCGGCGATGATGTGGGAGACCACCAGCTCCATCGAGCCGGAGTGGAAGACGATGTGCGGGCCCATCGCCGCGATCTGGCCGTCCGGCAGGTAGATGCCGGTGTTGCAGTCGTTGGACTCGGTCACCAGCGGCGATCCCGAGATGTTCTTCAGGACGGCGGACTGCTGGGCGACGATCGCGAGCAGGCGGTGGCGGACCACCTCGTAGGTGACCGGGTCGACGTCGACCGCGGAGGCGGCGGGAGCCGGGCTGGGCGTCATCTCAGATCTCCTCGATGTGAGCGGGGGCGGTCGTGATGACCGTGTTCTCCAGGTGGTCGATGCGGGCGCTCTGCCCGATGCCGATGAGGATGGTCGTGCCGGGGTGCTCGATGACGGCGGGCCCGGCGATGACGTCGCCCTCCTTGAGGCCGGTGCCGCGCACGACGTCCGCGTCGACCCAGCCGTGGTCGGCGCCGAAGTAGACGCGGCGCCTCTCGGGCACCCGGCCCTCGATCGCCGAGCCGCCGCTGATGACCTTGCGGATGGCGGGCTTGGTGAGTTCGCCGCGCGCGCGGACGCTCACCGACGGGATCTCGACTCCGGCGCCGAGGAAGACCGCCTCGCTGCCGTAGGTCTCCTCGAACAGCCGGAGGAACGCGGCGAGCAGCCCGGTGATCGACTCGCCGGTCAGGTCTCCGGCGGGGACGGGGACGCTGAGGCTCTTGGCCTGCATCCGGAACCTCACCTCGGCGAAGCGCTGGAGGTGGATGCGGTCGGCGACCGCGCCCGACTCCAGCAGCTGCCCGGTGAGCTGCTCCTCCAGCCGCCGGAAGTTCGCGGTGATGCGGCCCGCGTCCAGGATCCGCGGCGCGGCGTCCCAGTCGGCGGCGTGCATCGGGTCCGACAGCTCGGCCGAGACGTGCAGGTCGCTCATGACGGCGCCGAAGGCCGAGTGGACGGTGGCGGTGGACGGGACGATCACGGACCGGACGCCGAGCTCGGCGCCGTACCGGTGGCAGTGCGCGCCGCCCGCGCCGCCGTAGGCGAAGATGACGAAGTCGCGGGGGTCGTGGCCGTTGCCGACGGTGAGGGTGTCGAGCAGGTCGGCCATGCGGTGGTCGGCGATCTCCTTGATGCCGAAGGCGGCCTCCTCCACCGTGATGCCCAGCGGCTCGGCGACGTGCTCGCGGATCGCGCGTTCGGCTGCTGCCTTGTCGAGCGGGAAGGTGCCGCCGAGGAAGTACCCGGGGTCGATGATGCCGAGCGCCACGTCGGCGTCGGTGACGGTCGGCAGCGTGCCGCCGCGCAGGTAGCAGGCGGGTCCTGGCACCGAGCCCGCGCTCTCCGGGCCGACGAGGAGCCTGCCGCCCTCGACCCGGGCGATCGAGCCGCCGCCCGCGCCGATGGCGACGACCTGCACGGCGGGCTTCAGCACGTGGTAGCCGTTGACCTCCTGGCGCGGGGAGACGACGGCCTCACCGTCGATGATCATGCCGACGTCGAAGGACGTGCCGCCCATGTCGGTGGTCAGCACATGCGGCGTGCCGAGCTGCTCGGCCAGCTTCACCGAGGCCAGGACGCCGCCGGTGGGGCCGGAGGTGAGGATCGACACCGCGGTCTCGCCGCAGCGCTCGGGGGTGATCATGCCGCCGCCGGAGTCCAGGATGCGCAGCGTGCCGGTCATGCCGCGCTCGGACAGCGACGACGACAGGTTCGTCATGTAGCGCTCGACGTGCGGCCCGAGGTAGGCGTTCAGCGCCGTCGTCGCGGTGCGCTCGTACTCGCCGAGCACCGGCGCGAGGTCGCTGGAGGTCGACAGGTACACCTCCGGCGCCATCTCGCGCACGATCTCCGCGACGCGCCGCTCGTGCCTCGGCTCGCGGAACGACCACAGCAGGCAGACGGCGATCGCCTGGACGCCGCGGTCGAGCAGTTCCCGGACGGCGCGGCGGACGTCGTCCTCGTCGAGGGGCGTGATGATCGCGCCCTTGTAGTCGACGCGCTCCACCACCTCAGCGATGAGCTCGCGCCGGACGATCGGCTCGGGGTGGGCGCGCTGGGAGAAGCGCACGATCTCGTGGAGTTCCTTGCCGGCCCAGTGGCCCATGCCGCGCTGCACGAGGATCGCGTCGCGGAAGCCGCGGGTCGTGATGATCCCGGTCTTGACGCCCTTGCGCTCGATCAGCGCGTTGGTGGCGACCGTGGTGCCG
>JAFACJ010000996.1 GCA_023425615.1 Actinomycetes bacterium | reverse complement strand
GTGTAGATCTCCATGGCGAGCAGGGCGCGGTCGCCGTCGTGGCCGCCGGAGTCCACCAGGGGCCAGATCTCGCGGAGGTCGTTGTGGCCGGCCAGGGCGCGCAGGCCGCTCTCGTGGTTGAGGGCGTGGTCGATCTCCGCGACGGACAGGCCGCGGGTGCGGTCGAGGAAGGCGGCGAGGGCGGGGTCGACGTCACCGGAGCGGGTGCCCATGACCAGGCCCTCCAGGGGGGTGAGGCCCATGGAGGTGTCGACGCACTTCCCGCCCTCCACCGCGGAGGCGCTGGCGCCGTTGCCCAGATGCAGGACGATGGTGTTGAGCTCGGCGTAGGGGCGGCCGAGGACCTCGGCGGCCTTGCGGGAGACATAGGCGTGCGAGGTGCCGTGGAAGCCGTAGCGCCGTACCCCGCCGTCGGTCCACTCGCGGGGGATGGCGTAGGTGTAGGCGGCGGGCGGCATCGTCTGGTGGAAGGCGGTGTCGAAGACCGCGACGTGCGGCACGGACGGGAAGACGGCGCGGGCGGCGCGGATGCCGATGAGGTTGACCGGGTTGTGCAGCGGCGCCATCGGGCTCAGCCGCTCGATCTCGTGTTCCACCGCGTCGTCGATGACCACCGGGTCGGCGTACCGGGTGCCGCCGTGCACGACACGGTGGCCGACGGCGATGACCTGCGCCAGGTCGGGCCCGGCGGCGTCGAGTTCGGCCAGGACCCGTCTCATCCCGGCCGCGTGGTCGGTGACCCGTTCGACGAGGCCGCCCGCCGCCGCCTCGCCCGTCCCGGCGTCGATCAGCCGGTACTTGATGGAGGAGGAGCCGCAGTTGAGCACCAGGACATACCGCATCATGCTCCCTGCGCCTGGATCGCGGTGATCGCGACGGTGTTGACGATGTCCTGGACGGTGGCACCGCGGGACAGGTCGTTGACGGGTTTGCGCAGCCCCTGCAGGACCGGCCCGACGGCGACGGCGCCCGCGCTGCGCTGCACCGCCTTGTAGAGGTTGTTGCCGGTGTCGAGGTTGGGCACCACGAACACGGTGGCGCGGCCCGCGACGGCGCTGCCGGGCATCTTGGCGCGCGCGACCGTCTCGTCGGCCGCGGCGTCGTACTGGATGGGCCCTTCGACGGGGAGGTCGTGACGCAGTTCGCGCACCAGCTCGGTGGCCCGGCGCACCTTCTCGACCTCCGTCCCGCTCCCGGACGTCCCGGTGGAGTACGACAGCATCGCCACCCGCGGCTCGACGCCGAACATCGCGGCGGTGGCGGCGGACTGGACGGCGATGTCGGCGAGCTGCTCGGCGGTCGGGTCGGGGTTGACCGCGCAGTCGCCGTAGACCAGCACCCTGTCCTCCAGGCACATGAAGAACACGCTGGAGACCAGTGCCGCGCCCGGCGCCGTCCGGATGATCTCGAACGCGGGCCTGATGGTGTGCGCGGTGGTGTGCGCGGCGCCCGAGACCATCCCGTCGGCGAGGCCGAGCTGCACCATCAGCGTGCCGAAGTAGGACACGTCGGTCACGGTGTCGCGTGCCAGCTCAAGGGAGACGCCGCGGTGCGATCTGACCCGCGCGTACTCGACGGCGAACCGCTCGCGCAGCTCCCGGTCGTGCGGGCTGACCACCCGCGCGGCGGAGAGGTCGAGGCCGAGGTCGGCGGCCCGCAGCCGGATCTCGTCGCGGTCGCCGAGCAGGACGAGGTCGGCGACCCCGCGCCGCAGCAGGATGTCCGAGGCGCGCAGGATGCGCTCTTCGCCGCCTTCGGGCAGGACGATGGTGCGCCGGTCGCCGCGCGCCCGCTCCAGCAGGTCGTACTCGAACATCAGCGGGGTGACGGCGTCGGACCGGGTGACGTGCAGCCGCTCCAGCAGCCGCTCGCCGTCCACGTGCTCGGCGAACAGGCGCAGCGCCAGGTCGGTCTTGCCGGTGCCGGTGGGGCTGAACCTGCCCTCGGTCCGCGCCAGCCGGGTGGCGCACTCGAAGGTGTCGAGCCTGGTGGCGATGACGGGGAGCCGCGGCGCCATGCCGTCGATCAGCCGCAGCACCGGCTCGGGCAGGTCGAGCCCGCCGGTCATGATGATCCCCGACAGGGCGGGGAACGTCGCAGCCGAGTGCGCGGCGAGCAGGCCGGGCAGCAGCGCCGCGGCGCGGTCGGACGGGATGACGACGGCCTGGCCCTCGGTCAGCCGTTCCAGGATGTGCGGCAGCGACATGGCGCCGACCATGATCCCGCCGACCTCCCGGCCGAGCTGCTGCGGGTCGCCGCGGAAGAGGGTGCCCGCGCAGGCGGCCATGAGGTCGCCGACGGTGGGCGCCGACAGCCGCGGCTCCTCGGGGAGCGTGAAGACCGGCTCGACGCCGACCGCCTCGCGGACGGCCTCGGTCCGCTCCGGCTCGACCCGGGTGACCACGACGCCGAGCAGTGCGGCGTGCTCGGCGGCCAGCTCCTTGGCGGCCACCGTCACCCCCGCCGCCACCTCTTCAGGGCGCCTCCCGTGCCCGGTGGCCAGCAGCAGCACCGGTGTGCCGAGGTGGGAGGCCAGCAGCGCGTTGAACTCGAACTCCATGGGGGCGCCGACGTCGGTGAAGTCGGTGCCGACCACGACCACCGCGTCGCAGGAGGCGGCGAGCGCCCGGTATCCGGCGACGATGTCGGCGGTCGCCCGTTCGGGGTCGTGGTGTACCTCGTCGTAGGTGGCGCCGGTGGCGCCGAGCGCGTTGAACCGGCTCACCACCGTCTCGACGATCGCATCGGAGCGCCCCGCCTCGACCACCGGCCGGTACACCCCCAGCCGGCGTACCTTCGCCGACAGCAGTTCGGCGAGGCCGAGGGCGACCGTCGCCTTGCGGGTGGCGGGGCCGGTGGCGGCTATATAGACGGACGTGGTCATCTCGCTCCCATCGGAAGGGGGCATCCGGGAACGATCGTAGTTCCGCCGCCGCGTCCGCCGTGCGCCGGTGTGGATGACCTCGTCACACCGAGCCGACGAGCCATGACGGATCGGCGCCCAGCCAGGTGCCGGGCAGGGATCTGACGTCCCAGCGCCGCCCGTCGTAGGCGCCGAGCTCCCCGGCCCCCGCCGCGTACAGGGCGGAGG
>JAFACJ010000014.1 GCA_023425615.1 Actinomycetes bacterium | reverse complement strand
ACGTCGTGCCGTGCGCGGGGTCGAACATGTCGAGCTCGGGGTCGAGGGAGTTGGGGTCGGTCTCGTCGAGCACCGACGGGTCCATCGTGCGCGTGATCCACTCCGGCCGGCCGGGGTGCGCCGCCAGGAAGATCATCAGATCGGCGGGCGGCAGGTGGAGCGCGGGCTCGAACACCTGCTGCCGACCGTAGGCGGGCCGGATGTTGGGCTCGCGCGACTGCGAGTGGTAGGCCGACATCAGCGAGCCGCCGCCGGAGTTGCCGAGGAGCACGACCTGCTCCACGCCCTGCGACCGCAGCCAGGAGACGCCGACGCCGATCTCGGCGAGGGCGTGGTCGAGGGTGAAGAAGTGCTCGGCGCCGCGGAACCGGGTGTTCCAGCCGAGGAAGCCGTACCCGCGCTCGGCCATCCGGGTGGCCATGTAGTGCTCGGTGAAGTCCACGTTGTAGTGGCTGGCGATCAGCGCCGTCTTCGGCTTCCCGCCGGACGGCGTGTAGTAGATGCCCTGGAGCGGGTGCCCGCCGGCCCCGGCGCGGCCGATGGCCGGAGACGGAAGGCCGACGAACTCACGGTCGATACCGGTCACGGTGTGTCTCTCTCGTCCTGGGCACGGTCATCGCCGCGCCAGCGGTCGTGGTGGATGACGTCGTCGAGCGGCAGCCGCCGGACGGGCCCGAACGGGCGGTCCGGCCAGCCGACCGGGATCATGGTCCCGATCTTGACGTCGTCGGGGAGGCCGAGGATCTCGCGTACGCCCTGCTCGTTGCCGACCTGCATCATGGTGAGCGTCGCGCCGAGGCCGAGCGAGCGCGCGGCGAGCAGGATGTTCTGGCTGGCGGTGTTCACGGCCGACCACAGATAGCGCGGGTCGGGGCCGCGCTCGGGGTAGGAGTGCTCGGCGCAGACGAACAGCAGCACCGGTGCCTGCGCGACGTTGACGACCAGATGCCTGGCCTCGGCCCGGATCTGGGCGTCGCCGGCGTCGGCCGGCTCGCCGAGCGAGTCGATCCAGGCGACGAAGCGCTCCAGCGCCGCGCCGATCGCGGCACGCTGAGCGGGATCCCGCACGATGATGAAACGCCACAGCTGGGTGTTGTTCGGGCTCGCCGCCCGGGTTCCGGCCCAGATCAGCGTGCGGATCAGTTCGTCCGGCACCGGATCGTGACGCAGCCGGCGCATCGCCCGGGTCGTGCCGATCACGTGCAGCGTCTCGTTCTCCGCGGCCCCGCCGGGCGGCCCCGACCCGGTCCGCCCGGCGGGTTCCCTCCCGGCGTTCACGCCAGGACGGTCCGGTCGGCCGCGGTGTACTTGACGATCGAGACCCGGACGACCTCGATCTCCTTCAGCGCCCGGCTCCACGTGCGGTAGTGGTCGGCCTTGACGTGCTCGCCGAGCGCCGCCTCGTCGGTGAACTCCTCGAAGATCTCGAAGATCCCGTCCGCGTCGAGGCTCTGGGCGAAGCTGTACCGCACGCAGCCCGGCTCGCGCCGGGTGGCCTCGATGAGCACGCGGGAGAGCTCGCTGAAACGTTCCACATGGGCGGGCGCGATCTCCATGAGACCACTGACAACGATCATGGTTGTTCCTTCGGGGGTGATGGGGGAAGGCGGCCGGACGGCTGAACGCGCGTCAGGAGCCGGGCCGCCGCTGCAGAAGGGTGCTCAGCGAGACGGTGATGATGAGCACCGCGCCGTTGATCACCTGGGTCCAGGTGTACTCGACACCGCCGGCGACCAGGCCGTCGCTGACGTAGACCAGCGCGATGCTGCCCGCGACGGTCCCCCAGATGTGGAACCGGCCGCGCGACAGGATCACCGTCGACAAGAACGCGCCGGCGAAGGCGGGCAGGAGCAGCGGGTCGGCCACGCCGGGCGAGGCGCTGCCCTGCTGGGAGGCGACGAGCACGCCGGCCAGCGCGGCGATGGTGCCGGAGAAGACGAACAGGCACATCGAGATGGCGTTGACCTTGATCCCGGCGAACGCCGCCGCGTTGGAGTTGCCGCCGACCGCGTAGATCGCGTGGCCGATGGGCGTGTACTTCATGAACGTCCACACCAGCAGCGTCAGCACCAGCAGGATGACGATCATCCAGTCGAACTGCGCCGTCAGGCCGAGCGACCAGGAGCCGGCGACCAGCAGCACGCCGACCACGCCGAGGACGGCCAGCCGGGGCCGGCGCTGTGAGGCGGGGCCGGGGAAGCGCTGGTCGAAGGAGATCAGCGCGGCGGCGACGACCGCGGCGATGATGAGCAGGCCGACCGCCGTCGGCACCTTGTTCTGGAAGTCGCCGATCGATCCCGCGCCGGAGAACCAGCCGGGCAGCGCCCCCGACTCGGGGCTCGTGCCGATGACCTCGCCGCCGGAGTAGACGACCGTGAAACCGGTGATGAGACCGCCGGTACCGAGCGTCGCGATAAAGGCGTTGACCTTGAACCCGGTCACCAGCACGCCGTTCAGCAGACCGGCCAGCGCGCCGGACGCCAGGGCGAGCACCAGCGCCACGCCCATGGGGAACCCGGCGTCGGCGAACACTCCGATCGTCATGAAGCAGCTGGCCGTGGCCATGGCCGCGACGCTCAGGTCGAACCGGTGACCGCACATGCAGACCGCGACGGCCAGCGCCAGCACCAGCTGCGGGGTGCTGCGGCTGACGTTGAACGTCAGCCGCGTCACGTCGTAGAAGTCGCCGCGCAACCACACCGCGTAGATCGAGAAGACCACGGCGAACGCGCCGACGGTGGCGACGGCCGACAGCGTCTCACGTGCGGGGATCCAGCCGTTGGCCTGCGCGGGCTTCGCCTCGGCGGCCGGGTCACGGCCGTCCTCCGCGGTGATCGTTCCGGTGCTCCCGGTCTCGTTGACGGACATCGAGGGCCTCTCGTTCATGCGAGCTCGCTGATCAGTTCGTGAAGGCGGTCCGCGGGCAGCCACCGCGAGACCGTGCCGTCGGTGGTGAGCGAACCTGTGGTGTCGGCGAGCGCGGCGATGTCCTCGAAGTCGGTGGAGGCCACCAGGACGCCGGTACCCGCGGCGGCGATGCTGCGGATCTGCGCGTAGATCTCACGCCGGGTCGCCACGTCGACGCCCCGGGTCGGCTCGCACAGCACCAGGAGATCCGGCCTGCGCATCAGCGCCCGGGCGAAGAGGGTCTTCTGCTGGTTGCCGCCGGACAGCTGGGAGACGGTGGCCTCGAGCCGGTGCGGATGGACGCTCAGCGCGGTCATCGCCTCATCGCAGTCCCGGCGCAGCCGCCGGGTCCGCAGCAGTCCGGTCCGGTTGCGCCAGCGGGCCCAGCCGCCGGCCGCGATGTTGAACTGGACGGTGTCGTCGGCGAACACGCCCTCGCTCTCGCGGTGGGCGGGCACGCAGGCCCTGCGGACGCCGTCGGCGACCCGCACGGTGCCCGCGTCGGGGGTGTGCAGCCCCGCAGCGACATAGGCGATCTCGTGCAGGCCCGACCCGAGCGGGCCGGTCAGCGCCGTGATCCGGCCCCGGGTGACCTTGAGGTCGATCGGGCCTGCCGCGCCCGCGCGGACGCCGAGCAGTTCGCAGACCACGGCGCCGTCATCGGCGGCGGCGCCGTCCCGCCCGGAGCCGTCCGATCCGGTACGTGGGCGCCCCGGCGAAGCCGGGCTCTCAAAGCGCTCGCGTACCGGGCCCGATGAATCCGGTCCGGTGCCGCCGTGCGTCTGCACGGCGCGGCCGTGGCTCATCATCTCGACGAGGCGGGCGCGGGTGATCGCGGCCGCGCCCTCGTCGAGGACGACGCGACCGTCGCTCAGGAGCACGTACCGGGTCGCCGCGCCGACGACCTCGTCGAGCTTGTGCGTGACCATGAGGACGGTCGCGCCGAGTTCCGCCGCCACCCGGAGCCGTTCGACGACCCATCGGGCCTCCGTCGGGTGGAGGCCCGCCGTCACCTCGTCGATGATGACGGTGTCCGCCCCGCGGTGGAGCGTCCGGGCGACGGCGACCATGGCCCGCTGCCCGAGGCTCAGCGAGGACACCAGGGCGTAGGGGTCGATGGAGGTGAGCCCGACTGCCTCCAGCGCCTCGACGGTGGAGCGCGCCTCGGCACGCGGGTCGATCATGCGCCGCCGCGCGCCGAGATGCAGGTTCTCCGCCACCGTCATGACGTCCACCAGGCCGAGGTCCTGGTGCACGACGCCGAGCCCGGCCGCGCCGCCGCGCACCGCGATGGTGCCCGCGTCGGCCGAGTGGACGCCGTCGAGGATCTTGACCAGGGTGGACTTCCCCATTACTGAATTAATGAGTTCATTTTGGGTACTTTAGAGGTAGGAAGTCGGACAGAGCGGGAGGTCACAGGACATGGCGGGTACGGACAACCGAGCGGATGTCGGGTACGAGCGTGTGTCGCTCGACAAGAGCGGAGCCGCCGCAGGGGTTGAGTCCCAGGAGATCGAGATCGAGGACTTCACCGCTGATGAGCTTGGGCTGATGCTGACCGAGCACTACCAGGACAACAGCAAGTCTGCGTTCTCCGGAGTCGAGCGGCCGGAGTATCAGCGGTTGCTTGGCGACATGGCGGCCGGACTCATCCGCAGCGTCACGGTGTGGCACGCCAACCGGCTCCACCGTTCCTTGGAGGAGGTGACCGCGTTCATCAGGTTGGCCCGCAAGCACAAGGTGAAGCTCTATTCCGTGGCACGGGGAGGGGAGTACAACCTTGAACGCGTCGAGGGACGCAAGGCCCTGTTGGGCGACACCTTGGATGCCCAGTCCGAGAGCGAGCACCGGGGGGAGCGTGTGGCACTGGCCCGCAAGCGCCAGGCGCGGCGCGGTGACTACGGAGGAGGGTTGCGCCCCTACGGTTGGGGCGTGGACACCGGCCGGGTGCGCTCGGTGTGCGTCAACCCCAAGGCACCCACCGCCGAACGGGTCTATGAGGACCGGCCCGTCTTGGACATGACCCGGCACAACCCCGAGGAAGCCGAGGAGATCCAGCGTTGGGCGCGTGAGCTTCTGGCAGGGGTGAAGCTCACGGCATTGGTCGGCGACCTCAACCGGCGCGGCGTTCAGACGGTCGTACAGAAGGAAGGCCGAGCACGCCGACGCGGCGGTAAAGAGGTCAAATCCCGAGGGTGGAACGGCCAGACCGTGCGCCAGATCCTCACCAGCCCCCGCGTGTCGGGTCACACCGTCTACCAGGGGGAGATCATGAAGCGGGACGTGCTCCCCTCGATCCTCCCCGAGCAGACCCGCCAAGCGTTGATCACTCTGTTCGCCGACCCCACCCGCAAGAAGTCCCCCGGCAACACCCCCAAATGGTTGGGCAGCCTCATCTACCGGTGCGGGGAGTGCAACGACGGCTCCACCTTGACCTGTTTCTACTCCCGAGGCGCACGCGTCTACCGGTGCCAGAGCCGAGGACACTGCCAGTGGCCCGCTGACATGCTCGACACCTACATCACCGAAGTCATCATCAACCGTCTGTCCAGGGACGATGTCGCCGACCTCATCCCCCGCAAGGGTGCCCCCGTGGACATTCCCGCTCTGCGCGAGGAGCGCCGAGCCCTTGAGTTGAGCAAGAAGGAAGCAGCGATGGCCAAGGCCCGCCGCACGATCGACATGGAGACTCTGGAGACCGTATGCGCCACCGCTGACGCCGACATCGCCGCCATCGACGCCAAGATCAAGGCCGCCACGCAGGAGAGCCCCTTGTCCCCCTTCCTCAACACCCCCGACGTCCGCGCCACGTGGAACAAGCTCTCTCTCGGCCGCAAGCGCGAGGTGTTGCGCACGCTGGCCGTGGTGACCCTGCCCACGGCCGGACGCGGCCGGAAAGTCCACCTGGACATGGTCCAGGTCACCCGCCCGCCCCAGCCCATCGGCCCCCAGGCCGACGCCGCCTAGCCCCACACACGCCAGGGC
>JAFACJ010000002.1 GCA_023425615.1 Actinomycetes bacterium | reverse complement strand
ACCACGGTGACCCGCTCGTCGGTGCGCAGCGACCAGGCGATCTGCCCGTACCCGACGTCGACGGCCACCACGTGGGCGGCGCCCGCGCGCAGCAGGACGTCGGTGAAGCCGCCCGTGGAGGCGCCCGCGTCAAGGCAGCGCCGCCCCGCGACCTTCAGCCCGGAGAACGCCTCCAGCGCCCCGGCGAGCTTGTGGCCGCCGCGGGAGACGTACTCGGGCCCCTCGCCGCCCTGCTCGACCAGCAGCGCCGCGGACGCCTCGACCTGGGTGGCGGCCTTGGTGGCGACCTGCCCGCCGACCTTGACCCGCCCCTCGGCGATGAGCTGCCCGGCGTGCTCGCGGGATCGGGCCAGGCTGCGGCGGACGAGTTCGGCGTCGAGCCTGCGCCGGCTCATCCGGCCTCCCGTCCCTGGCCGCCGGCTCCGGCGAGGATCTCCTGCAGCCCCAGATGCACCCGCTCGAAGACCGCGACGTGCTCGGCGACGGGCCGCCCCGCCAGCGAGCCGAGACCGGCCAGCGCGGCGTCGACCCGCTCGTCTCCGGTGGACCCTGTCTCCATCTCCCCGCCCATCCCGCTCGACGACCACTGTGCCCGCGATGAACCCCGTACTCCCGGTGGAGCCGACGGATTCGGCGCCTCCGGCGTGCCGCGGTTCGCGTGTGGCACACGAAGAACGCTACCGTCCTATGACGACGATGATGTCGACGGAACGGGGAATGGCCTGTCATGGCGACGGTGGAGGAGTGCGAGGCGGCGCTGGCCGGTCTCGTGGCCCGTCTCGATGAGGTCGACCCGGACACCTGGGCCCAGCACGCGGTCGACCGCACGATCAGCTGCCACATCAGCGACCTCGGTGTCTCCTACGCCAGCGCGCTCGGCAAGACCGGCGTACGCCCCTTCGCGCCCACCGACGACCCCAGGTCCGCCCAGGTCAGGCTGACGATCGCCGCCGCCGACCTGATCGACCTGGCCGCCGACCGGCTCAGCCCCGCCAAGGCGTGGGCCACCGGAAGGCTCAGGATCGAGGCCAGCGTCCTCGACCTCCTGCGCCTGCGCAAGATCCTCTAGTCCAGCCCCAGGACGGCGAGGGCCGGCGCGACGGCCTCGGACGGAGCCGCGTCCGCGGTGCGCCAGGCCGCCGCGGCCAGCGCGTACAGCCCGTGCCAGGGGTCGCCGTCGCCGGTGATCCGGACGCTCTCGCCCTCCCAGAACGCCTTCCAGCCCCCGCAGACGAAGGCGTCGCCCTCCCGCACGGCCTCGGGGTGGTCCTGCACGAGGCCGGTGAGGTCGGGCGCCAGATACGTCGGACGGTGCCGGGGCGGCGCCGTCAACGCCATCAGGGGGTCGGTCACGCCGGTGAAGACCAGGAGGCTGTCGGCGCCGCCGTTGTGCGCGCCCTCGATGTCGGTGTCCAGGCGGTCTCCGACGATCAGGGGACGCTCGGCGCCGGTCCGCAGGATGCTCTCGCGGTGCAGGGGGGTCTCGGGCTTGCCGGTGACGATGGGCGCCACTCCCGTGGCGTACCTGATCACCTGGGACAGCGAGCCATTGCCGGGCCGCGGCGGCCCGTGGTGGGCGGGGACGGTGAAGTCGCCGTTGGAGGCGACGAACAGCGCCCCGTCGCGGACGGCCTGCGCGCCCTCGGCCATCAGGCCGTAGTCCAGGTTCGGCGAGAAGCCCTGGACGACGGCCTCCGGGCGTTCGGCCGCCGTGGAGACCGGCTTCAGGCCGCGGGCGTACAGCGCGTGACGCAACGCCGTACTGCCCACGGCCAGGACCTTGGCGCCCGCCGGAAGCCGCTCGGCCAGCAGCCGCGCGGCGGCCTGCGAAGAGGTCACCACGTCTTCGGCGGAAGCCGGGACGCCCAGGCTCGTCAGAAGCCCGGCGACGGCGCTGGGCGTCCGTGACGCGTTGTTCGTCACATACGCCAGCCGCATCCCCTGAGCCCGCGCCTTGGCCAGTGCCTCGGCGGCGTTCTCGATGGGGTGACGGCCCCGGTAGACGACTCCGTCAAGGTCCAGCAGCGCCACGTCGTAGGCGTCGATCAGCATTCCGTCATCTCCGGGAGTCGAGGGTGGCTCGGGCATGCCGCAGCGCGGAGGCGTAGTCCCGGTTCTCCGGCCGCATCGCCGCCGCCAGCGCCAGGTGCTCCACCGCCGCCTCGAACTCGCCCATCCGGCTCAGCGCCAAGCCGAGACCGAACCGGGCGTAGTCCTCTGCGGGATTCTCCTCGATGATCCAGCGGAAGCTCTCGGCGGCCTCGGCGTAGTGCCGCGCCCCCAGCAGCGCCCGCCCCAGCGCCTCCCGGATGCTCGGAGACTGCGGTTCGGCCTCGACCGCCCTGGTCAGTAGCTGCACCGCCGCGGCCGGGCTGCCCGAGCCCAGCAGCTTCAAGCCGCGCGAGTACAGGTCGTAGACGTCCACCGAAAACTCCTGGGGCTCACCCGAACCTTGAGCCAAGGCGTACACCTCCCATAAACCTCGATCTGTACCATGCCCCGACACAGGCAACACCGATCGCCTTCCGTTGCCTTTTCTCCACCGACAACCCCGCGACCCCCACGTCCATTTCCGTAGAGGAAGACCGTGCGGGAATCCCCCGGCTCCGGGGGAACTTCAACGGATGTGGACACCACTGCTGCCGCCCCCTCCGAGAGGGGGCTGGAACTCATCCCCTTCCGCGGCGTGCGCTTCTCCCCGGCCACGGTAGGCGACCTGGAAGCCGTCACCTGCCCGCCCTACGACCTCATCGACGAAGACGACCTACGGCGACTGCGAGCGGGCGCCAGCCACAACATCGTGCAGATCACCCTGCCCGGAGGCGACTACACGGCGGCCGGGTCACTGCTCCACCGGTGGCTGTCCGACGGGACGCTCATCGTGGACGGCTCCCCCGCCCTGTACGTGTACGAGATGAGCGGGCCGCGGAGCCTGCAACGCGGCCTGATCGGCGGCGTGGGGCTGCGAGACGAGCCCGAAGGGGTGATCCTGCCGCACGAGAACGTCTACCCCGGGCCCGTACGCGACCGGCTGGCCCTGCTGGAGGCGACCCGCGCGAACCTGGAGCCCATCTTCCTGACGTACGAGGGGGACGGACCCGCCAGCGATCTGGTGGACCTGGTGGCCGACGGCACCGCGCCCATCCTGGAGATCCTCTCCGGAGACGGCACACGGCACCGCATGTGGCGCCTGGAGGACGACGGAACCGTCGCGGACGACCTGCGAGGGCGCCGGGCCCTGATCGCCGACGGCCATCACCGGTACGCCGCCTACCGCGCGTTCCAGGACCGCCAGGACGGTCCGGGGCCATGGGACTACGGCCTGGCCCTCCTGGTGGACTCCCTGCGCTATCCACCGCATCTGGGCGCCATCCACCGCGTCCTGCCCGGCCTCGACCCGCTGGAAGCCGTCGCACAGGCCGCCCTCGCCTTCAAAGTCGTCCCTTTGGAAGGCGGCCTTGCCAAGGCGTTGGCGACCCTGGAGGCGGTGCCGGACGGCTTCCTGGTGGCCGGGGCGGGCTGCCTGTGGCTGCTCTGCGACCCCGATCCGGCCCGCCTCGCCGCGGCACTGCCCCCTGGGCACTCCGCGCGCTGGCGCGCCTTGAACACCGCGATCCTGGACGGGCTGCTGATCGGCGACCTGTGGCGGATCACCCCGGACGAGCACAGCGTCCAGGTCGTCCACGACGACCCGGCGCACGCGATCTCCCGCGCCGCCCGCACCGGGGGGACCGCGGTGATCCTCGCCCCGCTGACCGTGCCGGAGGTGATGGCGCTGGCCGCCGGAGGCGAGCGGGTGCCGCGCAAGTCGACGTCGTTCGGGCCCAAGCCGCGCACCGGACTGGTCATGCGCCTCGTGTTATCCACGGACCCGGCTTATCCACAGACCCGACGCCTTTACGTTGTAGATCACATAAGGGGAATTACTGTGGGGCCATGGCGAATCTGATCACACCGCTCGGCTCCGAGGTCTACGAGATCGACACCCAGATGGCCGGATACCAGGGCATCACGGCCGGCTATCTCATCCTCGGCGACCGCCCCTGCCTCATCGAGCCCGGCACGTCCGGATCCGCGCCCATCGTCCAGGAGGCGCTGACGTCGCTGGGCGTGTCCGCCGGCGACCTGGCGTCCGTCGTCGTCACCCACATCCACCTCGACCACGCGGGCGGCGTCGGGGACATCGCCGCCCTCTACCCGTCGGCCGAGGTCGTCGTCCACGAGAAGGGCGCCCGCCACCTGGCCTCGCCCGAACGGCTCATGCGCAGCGCCCGCATGGTCTTCGGCGACGCCCTGGACACCCTCTTCGGCGAACTGAAGCCCACGGACGCCGCCCGCATCACCTCCGTCGAGGACACCGGCGTCGTCGACCTCGGTGGCGGACGCCGCCTGGAGACGTACTACTCCCCCGGCCACGCCCGCCACCACGTCGGCCTGCTGGACTCCCTCACCGGCGACCTGTACGTCGGCGACGCCGCCGGCATCTACATCCCCGAGACGGCCGAGGTGCGCCCCGCCACTCCCCCGCCGGACTTCGACCTGGAGACGGCCCTGGCGTCCCTCGGCCGCTTCCGCGAACTGCGGCCCACCCGGCTGCTGTTCGCCCACTACGGCCCCGTGACGGACGTGGCGCTGACCCTCGACCGCTCGGAGGAGGAACTGCGCCTGTGGGTCGAGACCGTCCAGCAGGCGCACGACGCCGGGCTCGACGTCGACCACGCCGTCGCCATGGTCGAAGAGCGCACCGCCGGACGGTACCGCGCCTACGAGGACCCCGCGCTCCAGGAGAAGTACGAGGTCCTCAACAGCAGGTCCTCCAACGTGGCGGGAATCATGCACTCACTCCGGACTTGAAGGAAGGGTCAGGCGAATCGGAACTTTCGCCCTTCATTCTCAAAGATTAATTACCGCGGCGTTCTTCGTAAGAGAACGCGTGGCAGGAACCGGAGGCGACATAGTCCAACGACGGAGCAGCGATGAACCTGGGCATCAGCGTCCTCTTCCGAGCCATCCCGCTGGCCATGGGGGCCGTCTGCCTCGCCTTCGGCCTCTACCTGCTCCGCGTCGACGATCCCGGCCACTACGTCGCCGGGCGCGTCAACATCGCGCTGGCCGGCATCTGCTACGCGCTGTTCACCACCGCCGCGACGATCATCCGGCAGCTGATCGAGCGCTACCGCACCCTCTGGCGCATCGTGCTCCCGGCCTCTGGCTATCTGGTGGCCCTGATCACCGTCATCTGGGGCATCGTCATCGTCAGCCGGGGCCCCGCGCCGGAGAACGTCCTGGCCGGCCATGTGGTGCTCGGCGTCGGACTCATCTCCGCCTGCGTCAGCACCGTGGCGACCTCCTCCACCTACTTCACGTTCATCTCGCACAACGCCGCGCGCGGCCCCGAGGCGGGACCGCCCGACGAGGTGTACTCGGAGCGGACCGGCCGGATCCTCATCGCGATCCCGTTCGTCTGCGGCCTCATCGAGCTCATCCTGGCGATCGTGCTGTGGACCGGTGGCACCAGCGCCTCCTGGGCCGCGGGCCATGTGGTGTTCGGCCTGGGCACCATCTGCCTGAGCCTGGTCTCCCTGGTGGCCAGCATCGTCCGCCAGGTCCGCAACGGCTTCGGGGAGCCCGAGCGCTACCGGTGGAGCCTGATGGTCATCGTGCTGGGGACGATCAGCGTCCTGCTCGGCCTGGGAGTGCTGGTCTTCTCCGGTTCCCCCGCCCGCATCGCCCCCGGCTGCATCCTCATCGGCCTCGGCCTGATCTGCTACAGCATCCTGTCCAAGGCGCTGCTGCTGGCCCTGGTCTGGCGGCGCCAGGCGCCCCTGGCCAACCGCATCCCCCTCCTGCCGGTCATCACCGCCCTCACCTGCCTGTTCTTCTCCGCCTTCCTCGCCGAGGCCGCCGACACGGACACCGCCTTCTTCGTCCCCGCCCGCGTCCTGGTCGGCCTCGGCGCGGTCTGCTTCACCCTCTTCTCGATCGTCTCCATCCTCGAAGCCGGGACCTCGACCTGAGAGCTCAGGAACGGAACGGCCCCGTCACCTCGAACGTCACTCCGCCGGAGCCCAGCGTCGCACCGCTGACCCCCCGCTGGGAGGAGAAGTACAGCCGCTTCCCGTCCGGCGAGAAGGCCGGTCCGGTGATCTCCGACTTCGCGTGGCCGTTGAGCCTCAGGAAGGGGGTGACGACGCCCTCGGGAGTGATCAGGTTGATCTCCATGTTGCCGCCGTCCTCGGCGATGTAGAGGTCACCGCCCGGAGTGCCGGTGATGTTGTCGACGCCGGTCAGCGGCGCCGCGCCGCCCTGCACCAGATCGTCGTCGTAGGCGATGCCGAGCACCTGGTTCACCGCGTCGTACGCCCACACCCGGTTGTCGCCCTTGGTGGTGAAATAGCAGGTCCCGGCGTGGTAGTGGCAGCCCTCCCCGCCGTTGAACCGCAGCGCCCCCGCCACCTGCTCGCGGGTCGGGGTGAGCCACAGCTCCGGCCGCGGCACCTTCTCCCAGCGGACCGGCCCCGGCCCCGAGGCCACCAGCACCTCCAGCGTCCCCGCCGACAGATCCCCCCACGTCTTGGGGATGAACCGGTAGAAGCACCCGTCGGTCTGGTCCTCGGTCAGATACACGACCTTCCGGTCGGCGTCGCAGGCCGCCGCCTCGTGCTTGAACCGCCCCATCGCCGCCCGCTTCTTGGCCGCCTTCTTCCCATACGGGTCGGTCTCGTAGACGCAGCCGTAGTCGTACTCCTCGCACGACAGCCACGTCCCCCACGGCGTCGCCCCGCCCGCGCAGTTGATCTGCGTCATGGACAGCGTCCGATAGGCACCGACGATCGTCCCGTCGGCCGCGAACCGCACCGCCGAGGCCCCTCCGACGAGCGGCACCTCGGAGTTACTGGTGTAGACCCACCCGTCCCCGTCGGGAAAGCAGGCACCCCCGTCCGGCGCCGGATGCCACACATACCCCGTCCCGGCCACCGCCTGCATCGACCGCGCCACCACCCTCCCGCTGAACCCCTGCGGAAGCTGCAGCCCGTTGGCGTCCACCGCCCCCAGCGCCCCGTACGGCCCCGCCCCCGGCTGCGCCGGCCCCGCGACCGCCTCCTGCCAAAGCCCTCCGACGAACACGGCGGCTCCCCCACCCACCACCGCACCCCGCAAGAACCCGCGCCGATCCACCCCACGCATAGCGTCCACTCCTCCACGAGCCTCTTCGAACGCCGTGCAGTCGATCATCAACCC
>JAFACJ010001128.1 GCA_023425615.1 Actinomycetes bacterium | reverse complement strand
CTCCTCCCGTCCCGCCGTGACGTAGGCGACGAGACGCCTGTCCCCGGGCGAGTCCTCACGGGCGACCACCGCGACGCGCCCGACCGCCGGATGGGCGGCCAGGACCGAGGCGACCTCCCCGGGTTCGATACGGAAGCCCTTGATCTTCACCTGGTCGTCGGTGCGGCCGAGGAACTCCAGGTCTCCGTCCGTCCGCCATCTGACCAGGTCTCCGGTCCGGTACATCCGTGTTCCCGGAGGCCCGAACGGGGAGGCGACGAACCGCTCCCCCGAAAGGCCCGGCCGGCCCAGATAGCCACGGGCGAGTCCGGCGCCCGCGAGGTACAGCTCACCGGCGACACCGGGAGGCACCACGCGGAGCCGGTCGTCCAGGACGTACACCCGGGTATGGGTGATCGGCTCGCCGATCGGCGTCCCGGAGCCTTCGGGCGGGCGGTCATCGGGCGCGACCCGGTAGGCGACGCATCCGACCGTCGCCTCCGTCGGTCCGTACTCGTTCACGACGGTCGCGTCGGGGTTCTGGCTCCGCCATGCCTCCAGCACCTCGGTCGGCAGCTCCTCGCCGCCGACCACCAGGTCGCCCGAGAAGCGGGCGGAGGCCGCCAACTCGCCCAGCACCGCCAAATGGCTCGGTGTGACTTTCAGGAAGGTGGCGGCGTCCTCCCCGGACAGCGCCCGGCGGACCTCCTCGCCGTCGGTCAGCCCGGTGATCCGTACGCGGCCGCCCGACACCAGCGGACCGAGCAGCGCCGTCACCGTCAGGTCGAACGCCGCCGACGAGTGCAGACCGGCCACGCCCGCCAGCCCGGGGTATGCCTCCCGGCTCCAGGCCAGATAGGCGACGACGCTGGAGTGGGTGACCACGACGCCCTTCGGTCTGCCGGTCGACCCCGAGGTATAGATCACGTACGCGGGATGGGCAGCCGACAGCCGTCCCACGCGGTCGGCGTCGGTCATGGCCGCGCCGGAGAACGCGGCGATCTCCGCCTCGGAGTCCGGGTCGCCGAGCACCACCCGGGCGGGTTCCTCCGGGAGACCGGCGTCCCGCAGGCCCGCCCGCGAGGTGATCAGGCAGGCGGCTCCGGCGTCGGCGAGCAGGAAGGCGATACGGTCGGCCGGGTGGCCGACGTCGATCGGCAGGTACGCGGCGCCCGCCTTCAGCACCGCCAGCACCCCGACCACCAGGTCCACCGAGCGCGGCAGCGCCAGTGCCACGAGCCGCTCGGGTCCCACGCCGCGCGCGGCCAGCAGCCGTGCGAGACGGTTCGCCCTGGCGTCCAGTTCGGCGTAGGTGAGGGAAACGGCGTCGGACACCACCGCCACCGCCTCGGGGCACCGCGCGACCTGCTCTTCGAACAGGTCGGGAACCGTGCCCGCGACGGACGGTCCCGCTGTGTCGTTCCAGGAGACGAGCAGCCGCCGGCGCTCTCCCGGCAGCAGCACGTCGATCGCCCCCACCGGCAGTCCCGGCGAGTCGGCCACCAGTTCCAGCAGCCGCACCAGCCGGGCCAGCACCCGTTCGGCGGAGTCCCGATCGAGGAGGTCGGCCAGATAGTCGAGCTTCAGCGCCAGCCGAGGGCCGGGGACCGCGGCGAGCTTGAAGAAGTAGTGCGTGGCGTCGGCGCTCTCGGTGCCCAGGATCCTGACGCCCGCGACCGTGTCGCTCCTCCCCCCGGCCGGTTCCCGGTCGGTGAGCTCGTTCAGCGCCAGGGGGTCGATGGGGTAGTTCTCGAAGACGGTCGTGGTGTCGAACAGGACGCGGTGGCCGGTGAGCTGGTGGATCTCGGTGAGCCCCAGATGCCGGTGCGCGAGCAGGCGCGTCTGCTCGGCCTGCACGCGGGCCAGGAACTCGATGAGGGGCTCGTCGGGGTCCAGCCCGACCCGGACCGGCAGGTTGTTGATGAAGAGACCGATCATGCTCTCCACGCCCGGCAGGTCGGCGGGCCGACCGGACACCGTGGCGCCGAACACGACGTCGTCGCGGCCGGTCAGGCGGCCGAGCAGGATCCCCCAGGCGCCCTGCACGACGGTGTTCATCGTGATCCCGGAGCGGCGGGCACGGGCGGCGAGCCGGTCGGTGACGTCGACCGGGAGTTCGGCCTCGACCTGCCGCGGCAGGACCGGTGGCATCCCGCTCAGCCGCGGGGCCATCAGGGTCGGCTCGTCCACTCCGGCGAGCGCCCGTGACCACGCCGCCTTCGCCGCGTCCCGGTCCTGGCGGGTCAGCCACTCCAGGTAGTCACGGTAGGGGGCGGCCTTCGGCAGCCCCGGATCGGCACCGCCATGCGCGTACAGCGCGAAGAGCTCGCTCATGAGCAGCGGCATCGACCAGCCGTCCAGCAGGATGTGGTGGTTGGTGAACAGCAGCCGGAACCGCCCGCCGCCCTGCCTGATCAGCGTGAACCGGACGAGGGGCGGGTCGGACATGTCGAAACGGCGCCGGCGGTCGGCCTCGGTCAGCCGGACGGTCTCTGCCTCCCGTTCCCGCTCCGGCAGGTCCGACAGGTCGACCTCGGTCCAGGGCAGCCGCACGTCCCTCCGCACGATCTGGATCGGGCGATCCAGCCCCTGTGATCGGAAACCCGCGCGCAGCGCCGGGTTCCGTGCCAGCAGCGTCCGCGCGGACCGCCGCAGCACCGCGGCGTCCAACGGGCCTTCACCGTCGAAGACCAGTTGCGACACATAGATGTCGATGTCCTGCTCGTCGTACAGGGCGTGGAAGAGGAAGCCCTCCTGAAGCGGTGTCAACGGCAGCACATCGGCGAGCGACGGCTCGACGGCCTGCAACTCATCCAGCTCGCCCTGGCTCATCGGGACCAGGGGCAGGTCCGACGGGGTGCGGCCCCCGGCGCCGTCCCGGCGGGAGTGGGCGGCAAGGCCGCGCAGCGCGGTGAACCACGCCTCGGCCAGCTCCCGTACCCTCTCCTCGGTCAGCAGCCGCGACGGCCACGACCAGCGGACCGACAGGCGTGGCCCGTCCGGACCGTCTTCGGTGATCGCGTTCACGTCCACGACGTGCGTGACCGGTGACCACGCGTCAGCCCCCTCGGCGCCATGATCGGTCACCGGGGTCCAGTCGCCGCCGCCTCCCGCACGACCGCCCGTCGTGAGGCGGCCGAGGTAGTTGAAGCCGACCTGCGGGTGGTCGTAACCGGCCAACTCCTTACCGGTCTCAGGATTGAGGTAGCGCAGCAACCCGTAACCGACACC
>JAFACJ010001080.1 GCA_023425615.1 Actinomycetes bacterium | reverse complement strand
ACGTAGGAGTGCGCGGTGTCCAGCCGCTCGGGCCACGGCCCGCTGATGCCGGCGAAGAAACCACCGGCCACGACCTTCCTGCCGTGCGCGAGGAACCGTTCCAGCAGACCGCGCTGGTCCATCACCTCGATGCTGCGCACGTGCAGGCCGAGCGCACGGACCTGCCTGGTCGGCTCCGTCAGCCGCTCCAGCACGAGCGTGCGCACGCCGTGCAGCCGCAGCTCACCGGCCAGCATCAAGCCGGTCGGTCCGCCCCCGGTAATGATCACATCGAACATGAACCGCCCATTCACTGAGATGGTGTTCCGGCCGGCCGTTCCGCGCGGTCCGCAGCGCGCGCACCCGCGAGCACACGTACTTCGCGCGCCCCTGATCTCCGCGGGTCTCCGGCTTCGGTCGGAGATTCTGCGGCATGAGGGGGGTCTTGCCGCAAGCCCCCCTGTCCGCTATAAGTTGAAAGTGGCAGGGAGTGGGCGATCTCCTTGCCTTTTTGTTTTTCGCCGTTCTATGCGGGGGCGGGCTCGGGGTCGAGGGAGAGCTCGCCGAGGATGTGCCGGGCCAGGTCGGCGGCGGTGGGGTTGTCGAAGACGGCGACGGGTTCGAGGACGAGGCCGGTGGCGGCGCAGAGGCGGTTGCGCAGGTCCAGGGCGGTGAGGGAGGTGAACCCGCTCTCCAGGAGGTTCTGAGCGGGGTCGTCCAGGTCGCCGGGGGTGTCGTGGCCCAGGACCTGGGCGGCGTGTTCCAGGACCAGGGCGGTGATGAGGTCCTCGCGTTCCTCGGCGGGGGCGTCCTGGAGGGCGCGGCGTAGTTCCGCCGCGGCCTCGGGATCGGGTCCGGACTCGGGTTCGAGGTCGGGGAGGGCGGCGGCGCGGGGCCGGTTGCGCTCCCACCACCGGGAGAGGGCGGGCAGGAGGTCGCTCAGGCGGCCGGGGTCGACGTCCAGGTTCTCCGCCAGCCAGGCGGCGTCGGCGGTCTCGATCGCCGACCAGAAGCCTGCCTCGGCCTTGCCGACGCGCAGGGTGTCGGAGGCGTCGATCCAGTAGCGGCGGCGCTGGAAGGCGTAGGTGGGCAGGTCCACGCGGCCGGCCGGGCCGAGCAGCGCCGCCCAGTCCACGCGGACGCCGCGGGTGTGGGCGTGGGCCAGGGCGTGGATCAGGGAGCGGGGGGCGGTGCGGTCACGGCGGACGGTGGCGACGCACGCTCCGGGGTCGGGGAGGATCTGCTGGGCCATGGGGGTGAGGACCCCGTCAGGACCGATCTCGATCGCGGTGGTCACGCCTTCGTCGGCGAGGGTGCGGACGCCGCCGTGGAAGTCGACGGCCTCGCGCAGGTGCCTGACCCAGTAGGCGGGGTCCTGGAGTTCGGCTCCTGCCACGCGGCCGGTCACGTTGGAGACGACCGGGATCTCGGGGGGACGGTAGTCCAGTTCGGCGGCGATGGCGGCGAACTCGTCGAGGACGCCGTCCATGTGGGGTGAGTGGAAGGCGTGGCTGACGCGCAGCCGACGGGTGCGGTGGCCGCGTCCCTTCCACTCGCGGGCGATGTCCGCGACGGTCTGCGCGTCACCGGACACGACGGTCGAGGCCGGCCCGTTGGCGGCGGCGATCGAGACTCCGCCCAGGTCCTTCAGGCTCTCGGCGACGGCCTCGGCGGGAGCCTGGATGGAGATCATCGCGCCGTCGGAACGGGCGGACTGCATGAGCCTGCCGCGCGCGGCGACCAGCCTGGCCGCGTCGGGGAGGCTCAGCACGCCGGCGGCGTGCGCGGCGGTGATCTCCCCGATGGAGTGGCCGAGCAGCAGGTCGGGGCGGATGCCCCAGGAGGTCAGCAGCCGCAGCAGCGCGGTCTGGAAGGCGAACAGGGCGGGCTGGGTGTAGGCGGTCTGGTCCAGCAGGTCGGGCCGGTCGGCCATGACGTCCCTGATCGGATGGCCGAGGTGCGGGTCGAGGTGGGCGGCCGCCTCGTCCAGCGCCTCGGCGAACACCGGGAAGGCGAGGGCCAGGTCGGTGCCCATGCCGGGGCTCTGGCTGCCCTGGCCGGAGAACAGGAACGCGGTACGGCCGGGCTGGATGGTGCCCACGGCCAGGTCGGGCGAGGTCTCGCCGCGGATCAGGCACTCCAGTCCGCGCAGCAGGTCATCGCGGTCGGCTCCGACGATCGCGGCGCGGTGCCGGAACGCGGTGCGGGCCGTGGCCAGTGACAGGCCGAGGGCGGTGACGTCGAGATCGGGTCGTGCCGCGACGAGGTCCCGCAGGCGCGCGGCCTGCGGTCCGAGCGCCTGCGCCGTCTTCGCCGAGACCGTCCAGGCCAGCAGCGGCGGCCGGTCGGCCGGGTGCGGCAGGGCCTCGGCCGTCTCGGTTTCCGGTGCCTGTTCGAGGATGAGGTGGGCGTTGGTGCCGCTGATGCCGAAGGAGGAGACGGCCGCGCGGCGTGGGCGTCCGCCGTCCTTCCAGGGCTCCGGTCGGGTGAGCAGGCGGACGGCTCCGGTCTCCCAGTCCACGTGCGGGGTCGGCTCATCGACGTGCAGAGTGCGAGGGAGCCGCTCGTTGCGGAGTGCTCCGATCATCTTGATGACGCCAGCGACTCCGGCGGCGGCCTGGGTGTGCCCGATGTTGGACTTGATGGATCCCAGCCACAGCGGTTGGTCGCGGTCCTGTCCGTAGGTGCTGAGCAGTGCTTGGGCTTCGATGGGGTCGCCGAGGGTGGTGCCGGTGCCGTGTGCCTCGA
>JAFACJ010000952.1 GCA_023425615.1 Actinomycetes bacterium | reverse complement strand
GTCGTCTACCCCCACCATGGGGCTGCTCGGATCGAAGCCATCGAGACTCGCACCATCAAGGGTGAGGACAAGACCTACCTGGTGCTGAAGGTCGACAAGGGAGACCTTACAGTACGCGTCCCCGCAGACAACGCCGAGCTGGTGGGTGTCCGGGATGTGGTCGGCCAGGAAGGCCTGGAGAAGGTGTTCGAGGTGCTGCGCGCGCCCTACACCGAGGAGCCCACCAACTGGTCTCGGCGCTACAAGGCGAATCTGGAGAAGCTGGCGTCGGGGGACGTCAACAAGGTCGCCGAGGTGGTGCGCGACCTCTGGCGGCGGGACAAGGAACGCGGTCTGTCGGCCGGCGAGAAGCGCATGCTCGCCAAGGCACGGCAGATCCTGGTCAGCGAGCTCGCGCTCGCCGAGAAGACCAACGAGGACAAGGCCGAGGCACTTCTCGACGAGGTGCTCGCCGGTTAGTCCGGCAGGTTCTCACCGGTGCTGCCGGTTGATCCTGGGTCTTCCCAGGTTGTGGGCTTTAATACCCACATGACACAGAACCATCCACGGGTGGGCGTCGGAACCGACGTCCACCCGTTCGCTTCCGGCCGTCCCCTGTGGGTGGCGGGGCTGCACTGGCCCGATGAGGGCGACGGCATCGAAGGCCACTCCGACGGCGACGTCGCCGCCCACGCGGCCTGCGACGCGCTGCTGGGCGCCGCCGGGCTGGGTGATCTGGGTGCCGTCTTCGGCACCGCCGACCCGCGCTGGCACGGGGCGTCCGGCGCCGTCCTGCTCACCGAGACGCACCGCCTCGTGCGCGAGGCGGGCTATGAGATCGGGAACGTCGCGATCCAGGTGATCGGCAACCGGCCGAAGATCGGCAAGCGGCGCGCCGAGGCGGAGAAGACGCTCAGCGCCGTCCTGGACGGGGCGCCGGTCAGCGTCTCGGCGACCACGACCGACGGGCTGGGGCTGACCGGCAGGGGCGAGGGCATCGCCGCCATCGCCACCGCGCTGATCTTCCCGCGCTGATCCCCTCACGCGTCCTTCGGGGGAAGGGGGCCGCTGCGGAAGCCGCCCGAGGGGGGATGGCGCTCGGGCGAGTAGGTGGCCCAGTCCTCCGCGGCCCCCTCGTCCTGTTCCCGCCCCGGGGAACCCTGCATCGGGAGATCGGGACGGGTCGTGGAGACCGGCTTCTCCTCGGCGTCCTCAGGGTCCTCGGCGCTACCGGCCTCCTCGGGATCCTCGGGCGCCTCGTCGCGGGCCGGCCCGTCCGTGCGGCCGACCAGCTTCACGTCCGTCGGCAGGGACACGGGCGGGCGCACCGGCTCGGGCAGCACGGGCCGCGGCGGTCCCGGCTCGTCGTCCCGCGGTTCCTCCCGCGGCTCGTCGTCCCGGTCGATGTAGGGCCAGGGCGAGGAGGTGCCGGCGGTGGGCTCCCAGACGTTCTCCCCGGGGTCGGCTTCCACGACGGGGTCGACGGGCTCGGCGGGTACGAGGTCGCGGTAGGGGTTGGGGAAGTCGGCCGCCGTCGGCAGGGGGAGCGGGTCGGTCTGGAGTTCGTGACGCTCCTCGGCCACGGTCGTGACCGGCTCGGGCACGCCGTCCGCGGATCTGGCGTGCGCGGGCGTGTGCTTGCGGGAGCGCCGGGTCCGCCGCTGAGCGCCGTCCCTGATCTGCCGGAACATCGACATCCACAGCCATATCGCCAGGAGCGCCGCCACCCAGGGGGCCGAGGCGACACCGGCGTCCAGCGCGGTCCCCTCGATCGGCCCGAAGCCCTTCAGCGCGTTCTGCACCGAGGCGGCCGCGGCGCCGCCCGCCAGCGCGACCAGCACCAGCCACCGCATCCAGCGCACCCACCAGGGCGAGTGCCGGGCGACGAACACCGCCAGCAGCGCGATGGCGACCAGCCCGTCGTAGACCGCCGGGTAGTACCGGGCGAACCGCTCGGCGTCGTCGCCCTTCAACCCGGCGAGCGCCAGAAGCCGCAGATCCTCATAGGACAGGACGAAGGCTCCGGCGGTGAGCCCGGCGACGGCGAGGAAGGCGAGCACGGTGAAGACGCGCTGCGAGCGGCTGGGAGCGGAAGTCATGACGCCTCGGGGGAAGACGAAAGTACGGAAGGCTCATCTTCCCGTTCAAGACCCACTTCCGCGACCCTTGACGGACAAGTGCCGCAGCGACCTCGGGAAGGCGGCAACCCCTAGTAGCCTTGATTTCCGTGAGCCTGCGCCTTTATGACACGAGCACGCGTACCGTCCGGGAATTCCGGCCCCTGAAGCCGGGTCGGGTCGGGCTGTACGTCTGCGGGGCCACGCCGCAGGCCGCTCCGCACATCGGCCACCTGAGGTCCGGGGTGATCTACGACCTGCTGGTGCGGTGGCTGACGCGGTCGGGGTATGAGGTGACGTTCGCGCGGAACGTCACCGACGTCGACGACAAGATCATCGCGGTGTCGGAGGCCACCGGCGTCCCGTGGTTCGCGGTGGCCGAGGGCAACCAGCGGATCTTCAACCGCGGATACACCACACTCGGCTGCCTCGACCCCACGATCGAGCCGCGGGCCACCGGGCACGTGCCCGAGATGATCGTGCTGATGCGGCGGCTGATCGAGCGCGGCCACGCCTACAACGTCGGCGACGACGTCTACTTCGACGTCAAGTCCTGGGCCGACCAGTACGGGCGGCTGTCCAACCAGCGGCTGGAGAACATGCGTTCGGCCGGCGACACCCCCAACGAGGAACTGAAGCGCGACCCGCGCGACTTCGCGCTGTGGAAGGGCGCCAAGCCCGGCGAGCCCGCCTGGGAGACCCCGTGGGGCCCCGGACGGCCCGGCTGGCACCTGGAGTGCTCGGCGATGGCCACCAAGTACCTCGGCGAGACGTTCGACATCCACGGCGGCGGCGTCGACCTGATCTTCCCGCACCACGAGAACGAGATCGCCCAGTCCAAGGCGGCGGGCGACGGGTTCGCCCGCTACTGGATGCACAACGGTCTTCTCACCATCGCCGGGGAGAAGATGAGCAAGTCCCTGGGGAACGTGGTGTACCTGGACGATCTGCTCAAGCAGGTGCGTCCCGTGGAGGCGCGGTACTACCTCGCCTCGGCGCACTACCGCTCCATCATCGACTTCACGCCCGGCGCGCTGGACGACGCAGCCGCCGCCTACCAGCGGATCGAGGGCTTCGTCACCCGCGCGGGGGAGACCCTGGGCGACGTCAAACCGTCGGCCGACCTGCCCCGCTCCTTCATCGAGGCCATGGACGACGACCTGGGCGTCCCGCAGGCGCTGGCCGTCGTCCACGAGACGGTACGGGCCGGCAACAGCGCGCTGGCGTCGGGCGACCAGCAGGCGGCGCGCGAGGCGGCCTCCTCGGTACGGGCGATGACCGCGGCGCTCGGCCTCGACCCGCTGGAGTGGGCGTCCGGCGACGGCGACCTCCGGCCGGTGGTGGAGGCGCTCGTCAAGGTCGCGCTCGACCAGCGGCAGGCGGCGCGGGCGCGCAAGGACTGGGCCGCCGCCGACGCGATCCGCGACGGCCTCGCCGCCGCGGGGGTCGTCGTGGAGGACACCCCGCAGGGGCCACGGTTCGACATCAAGCGGGGCTGATCCCGCGCCGACCGGTCATGGGGCGTGCGGGACTCCCTTACCCTGGGATGAAGGATTTTCCAGGGAAGGGCAGCCGAGGATGACCAAGAAGGGCAAGAAGGGCCCGAGCGTCACCGCCAAGGCCGAGGAACGGCACTGGCACGGCAAGCGCGTCAAGGCACGCAACGCCAAGAACGCTGCCCGCACCGGCACCAAGACCTTCGGTCCGCGCCAGCCCGGCACCCGCACGGCGCCCGCCGCTGCCGCCCGTCCCGACCGCGCCGCCGCGGGCGCCCGCCGCCCCGACGCCCCCGAACTCGTCCACGGCCGCAACCCGGTCCTGGAGGCGCTGCGCGAGGGCGTCCCCGGCACCACCCTGTACTACATGGCCGACAGCGACGAGCGGGTCCGCGAGGCCATCAAGCTCGCCGCCGACCGCGGCGTCGCCCTGCTGGAATGCGGGAAACCCGAACTCGACAGGCTGACGGACCGCGCCGTCCACCAGGGCCTGGCCCTCCAGATCAAGCCCTACCGCTACGCCCACCCCGACGACCTCCTGCGCGGCTCCGCGCCGCTCATCGTCGCCCTGGACGGCATCACCGACGCCCGCAACCTCGGCGCCATCGTCCGCTCCGCCACCGCCTTCGGCGCCAGCGGCATCCTCCTGCCCGAACGCCGCAGCGCCGGCGTCAACGCAGGCGCCTGGAAGACCAGCGCCGGCACCCTGGCCACCACCCCCGTGGCCCGCTGCACCAACCTCACCCGCCAGCTCAAGGCCTACCAGGACGCCGGCTGCTTCGTCGCCGGCCTCGACGCCCACGGCGGCACCTCGATCGCCGACATCCCCGCCGCCGACGGCCCCTTCGTCCTGGTCGTCGGCTCCGAAGGCAAGGGCCTCAGCCGCCTGGTCACCGACCACTGCGACATCCTCGCCCACATCCCCATGTTCGGCCACGCCGAGTCCCTCAACGCCGGAGTGGCAGCCGGAATCGCCCTCTACGAACTGGCCCGCCAACGCCACGGCTGATTTCCGGCTACCATGCCCCCATAACCTTCCACGCCTCGTTAGCTCAGCCGGCCAGAGCAGCTGTCTTGTAAACAGCAGGTCATCGGTTCGAATCCGATACGGGGCTCCAGGTCAACGGCCCTCCGCGCATCCGCGGGGGGCCGTTTTGCTAACAGGGGCTTGTAC
>JAFACJ010000999.1 GCA_023425615.1 Actinomycetes bacterium | reverse complement strand
CGAGAGGCGCCGGGACTGGGTACGGGCCTGCGCGTCGAGGGTTGCCGCGTTCAGAAGGCTCAGATCCCGGGCCAGGCCGATGAAGCTCCCCTTGGAGTAGAGGGCCTTGATGATGAGGTCGTCCAGCTGCCGGGGGTAGAAGTACCGGGTCGCGCCGGTGGCGTCGGTGATCTGGATCCAGCCCGTCTTGGAGATGGCGGCACGGATCTTCTCGTACCGGCCGACGACCGCCCGCTGCGAGGTGCCGAGTCCGTACAGGTCGTCGTACCCGGCGGCCCAGGAGGCGAACGTCCCGAAACGCTTCTGGAAGCCCTTGGGCTGGTCGTCGAAGACGACACGCCAGGTCGAGGAGAAGTCGGTGACGGAGTCGAGGACGAACCGTCCGGTGGACCGCGGCCACTTCCTGGCGTAGTGGGCGCCCAGCCAGGTGCCGCCGGAGTAGCCGATCCAGTTGATCTTCTTGACCTTCCCGCCGCGTGAGGTCTTCAGGCTGCGGCGGATCCACTCCAGGTCGTAGACGGTCTGGGCGGTCGTCACGTACTTGGAGGGGAGCTGCTTGCCGCCGCTCTGCTGGCAGCCCTTGGCGATCTTCTCGGCGTCGGCGAGCAGCCGCTTGGTGTTGGCGGCGCTGCGGTCGCGTACCTCGAGGTAGCGGCCGTAGAGGTTCTTGCAGGAAGCCTGGGTGCTGTAGCCGGTGCCACGGACGTCGACGCCGATGATGTCCATGGTGTCGAGCAGCCGGTCGCGTTCGGCGTCGATGAACATCAGGGGTGTCGTCCAGCCGGTGTAGCCGGGGCCGCCGGGGTTGGTGAAGACCACGCCCTTGGGCTGCTTGCGGGCTTTGAGGCGGCTGACCGACAGGGAGATCTTCTTGCCGTTCGGCTTCTTCCAGTCGAGCGGGGCCTGGACGTCGGCGCATTCCAGGCGCACGTACTCGGGGTGGTCGGGGTCGGGGCTGGTCTTGAAGCAGGGCCTCCACTTGATCGCCTGGACGGCGAGCCGCGGAGAGGGCTCCTGCGCGGGAAGAGCCGACGCTCCCGGGACGAACGCCACCAGGGAGAGCATCGTCACCGAGGCCAAGGCCAGGGCGGGCCGGTGCATGTGTTCCTCCTGAGAGGTGGGAGGGGGCGGGCGTTCGGCCGAGGCCCCTTCCAGGCGAAGCGGCGGGGGAGGGATCAGTTATGGGATGAGCACGGTCACCCATCGGTTCGCTGTGTTTCGCCCGGTTTTGTACACCGGCACGGTGTCGGCTCCGGCCCCGTGTCTCAGGGGCGGATCGCGGTGCCGAGGATCTGCGTCGAGGTGGGGAAGGGGAGGTGGGTGTCGGCGGTGTGCAGGCGGGTGAGTTGCGTGATGCGGAAGCCCGCCCGGGTGATCGCGGCTTCGGTGTCACGGGAGCAGTGGCAACCGCCGGCGAAGAACGGCCAGACGGTGGCGTCCAGGGCCTGCTGAACGCGGAGGCGGCCGGTGGTGGCGGCCCGGACGTGCTCGAAGAACCGCAGTTGCCCGCCCGGTCTGATGGCCCGGTACATCTCGGCGAGGGCTTCGGCCTGGTCGGGGACGGTGCACAGCACGAGTGAGGCCACCGCGGCGTCATAGGAGGCGTCCGCGACGGGCAGGTCGGCGGCCGTCGCGTCGACCACCCGCACCGGGACCGGCGCGGCGGCGGCGTTGCGCTGCGCGAGGGCGCGCAGGTGCGGTTCGGGTTCGACGGCCAGGACCTCGGTGACGGTCGGGGGATAGTGGGCGAAGGTGAGGCCGTTGCCGGAGCCGACATCGATGACCCGGCCGGTCAGCCCTCGGAGCAGGGCTTCGCGGTGGACGGCGATGCCGCGCTCCATGAGCAGGCTGGCCCGGGCGTAGTAGCGGGCGAAGACCGGTCGGGTATGGCCCATCGAAGCCTCCTCGGAATTCCGGGTTCGGGAACATCAAATCGTCAGACCGTCTTGACGTCAAGGTGGCCTGACGACATGCTCGGGTCATGAGCACACCCGAAGAGCTCGAGCGCCAGTTCACGCTGCTGGCCGCGACCGCGCGCTATGACGCGCTGCGCACCCGTGACGCCCTCGCCTCACCGGCGGAGGACGAGGATTCCAGGCCGCTGTTCCCCGACGACGACACGAGGCCCTTGACCCGGCAGGAGGTGCTGGAACTCCTCGCCCTGGGCGAGGTGATCGCCCGGAAGGCGGGCTACGGGCGTCAGCTCGCCGTGCGGTCGGCGCGCAGGGCCGGTGCCTCGTGGTCGCAGATCGGCGCCGCCCTGGGGACCACCAAGCAGGCGGCCTGGGAGGCGCACCACCGATGGATCGACGAGCAGGCACGGGAACGCGACGGCGGGCACTGGGGCTGGGACGGCGACGAGGTGGCGGCGGCACGCGCGCTCGCCGGCGGACCCGACGATGAGGCGGCCGAATGAGCTGACGGCACCCGGTGGAGGCGCCCTCACGCGGGTGGCAGGACGACGGGCAAGACCTGCGTGATCACCGGCGCTACCCCGCAGCGCGAGAGTTCCCTGATCAGGTTGCCGAACGGAGAAGCTTCGAAAGCCGCTGCGCACCGCCGCCATGACTACGCACAGCTACTTCGGGGCTGGTCGCATGGACGCGATCGGGATCTCCTTATAGCCGCCACAACCGGGCCCTTGTGTCGAGGCTGCCGCTGGCCAGGGTTTTGCCATCGGAGCTGAACGCCACCGAGGTGACGATGCCGAAATGGCCGGTGAGGGGTTCACCCCGGGGAGCACGACCGTCCACGTCCCACAACCGCACCGTTGTGTCCCAACTGCCGGTGGCGAGGGTCTTGCCGTCTGGACTGAACGCCACCGAGGCGACCGAATTGGTGTGGCCGGTGAGGGGCTTTCCGAGGAGGGTGCGGTCGGTCGCATCCCACAACCGCACCGTGTCGTCATAGCTGCCGCTGGCCAGGATCTCTCCGTCGGGGCTGAACGCCACCGAGGCGACCCTGTCGGTGTGGCCGGTGAGGGGCTTTCCGAGGGGAACACGGCTGTCCACGTCCCACAACCGCACCGTTTTGTCCCGGCTGCCGGTGGCGAGGGTCTTACCGTCTGGACTGAACGCCACCGAGTGGATGAGGCCGGTATGTCCGGTGAGAGGCTTTCCGAGGAGAGCGCGACCGTCCACGTCCCACAGCCGCACCATGCCGTCATTGCTGCCGCTGGCCAGGATCTCGCCGTCGGGACTGAACGCCACCGAGAGGGCCGCATTGGTGAGGCTGGCGAGGGGTTCGTCGAAGGGGCGGCGGCTGTCCACGTCCCACAACTGCACCGTGCCGTCCCCACTGCTGCTGGCCAGGGTCTCGCCGTCGGGACTGAACGCCACCGAGACGACCGCATCGGTCTGGCCGGTGAGGAGCTTGCCGAGGAGGGCGCGGCTGTCCACGTCCCACAACCGCGCCGTGCCGTCCCCACTGCCGGTGGCCAGGATCCTGCCGTCGGGACTGAACGCCACCGACTCGATCGCATCGGTATGACCGGTGAGGAAATCGCGGAAAGAGTCGGGGGTGTCTTCCGGGGAGAAGGCGTTGTAGGCGACCGGCAGGGCGGCGACGGCCAGGCCCACAGCGCCCAGACCGCGCAGAAGGCGGCGTCGGGTCGGGAGAGAGGGCGGTGCGGGTGGTCTCGTGCTGGCGGACGCGGGAACGTCGGGCTCAGTGGAGAGTCCCGACGGTGGCGGTGCGGCGTGGGCCGTCGTGCCGGCTTCGATGGCCCGGCGCATCGCGGTGGCGTCCGGGTAGCGGTCCTGAGGATCTTTGGCCAGCGCGGTCGCCAGCACATCGTCCCAGAACGGGTCCAGGGCAGGGTTCAGCCGCGAGGGCGCTTCGGGGATCTTCTGGATGTGCTGGAAGAGCACGGCCGTGGGCGAGTCGCCGGTGAAGGGCGGCCGGCCGGTGAGCATCTCGTACAGCACGCAGCCGAGGGAGTACAGGTCGGAGCGCGTATCGGCGGGCTTGCCATCGGCTTGCTCGGGAGACATGTAGGACGGGGTGCCGATCAGCATCCCGGTGGCCGTCAGGCGGGTGGCGGTCTCCGACAGCAGCCTGGCGATCCCGAAGTCCATCCCCTTCACCCACACCCGGCCACCCGCGCGCCGCACCATGAGATTGGCGGGCTTGATGTCGCGGTGCACGATCTGCCGCCCGTGACTGTGCTCCAACGCCTCCAAGACCGCCGAGACGATCTGCCCGGCCTCCGCAGGCGTCGGCGGCTCCCGGTGCAGCAGGTCGGCCAGAGTCCCGCCCTCGACCAGCTCCATCACCAGATACGGAACCGGCTCCTCACCTCCGGCGTCCTCTCCGATGTCGTAGACGACCGCGATGCCGGGATGCGACAGCCCCGCCGCCGCCCGGGCCTCCCGCCGGAACCGCGCCCGGAAATCCTCGCTGCGCAGCATCTCCGCAGGCAGCACCTTGACCGCCACGATCCGTTCCAGCTCACGGTCACGCGCCCGGTACACCGCCCCCATCCCGCCCCGCCCCAGCAGTTCCACGAGCTCATACCGTCCCGACAGGACCCTCACCGCATCACTCCCTCCCACCCAGCGCATGATCCACCCCAAAGTACGGACGAAGGCGACCGCGATAGGACCAAACGCCCCGACCGGACTATGGCCGATCCTGGCATGAGCCCGGACACCGGCCGCCAGGAGAGCCACCGTCACCAATGGCGATCGTGGCCGCGACCATGCGCGCCTCGTCGGGGTGCTCATGGCCGTTCTGGGGGCCGGTAGGAGATCAGGTCGCGTTAGCGGGCCTGGTGGAGCGGGCATGGTCCGCACGACGACAACTACGACAGGCTCACCAGCGAGCCCGCCGGCGGATGGGTGAGGCAAAGCCACGCCGGCTCATTTCATCAGATGCATCCGGGGGAGTCGGGCGATGGCGATAGATGCGGACAAACTTCGCGAACTAGCTTATTCGCTGAGTGAGGACCAGCGGCGGTTGCTGCGCGAGGGCCTCGCCGGTGGTGAGAACCTCGACGTGCCGTCACTGGTCACGACACTGAACTCGGCGGAGAACCAACGGATTCTGCGGCAGCTCGCTGCCGACGGAGGCGCAGACGGGGGCACGCCGGACGGAGGTGCGCCGGACGGTGGTACCCACCCCACAAGCCCCGAGCCGCCGCTGACCCGATGGTGATCGGGTCCGAACCCGTGGCGGATCTGGCGCAATGGATCCGCGGACGCGCCGGCATCGTGTCCATCGACGCCGACTTCTTCACCGACCCGCAGGAGCAGCGCCTGCTACCGCACCTGCGGACGTGGCTCATGAACGAGGGGGCGGAGGCGCCCATCGTCTTTCGAACCGAGCATGTCGACCTCATCGACATGGTGCGGCGCCCGGTCGAGTTTCTGATCAACTTCGACTTCCACATGGACTGCCGAGTCGAGTTTCTCCACGGGGATCCGCCGAAGCGCCCGCCCTGCAGCGCATCCGTGTTCGAGACCCTGCTCGGCGACGGGTTGATCGAGCGATACATCTGGGCGTTCCCGGCCGTCCGGCGCGCTGTGGCGGCTCAGGTCTTCTCCTCCGGGGTCATCACCGGCCGGCAGCCGCTGCTGTCTCGGATTCACTGCGTCGAAGGCCGAGACGTGCTCGGACTATTGACCGGCGTCGAGGTCGAGGGCGTCTTCGTGTGCCGCTCCCCGTCGTATGCGACCGCCACGACGAACGCGATCTACGACGACCTGCGATCGATGGCCCTCACCGCCTCATGAGTCTCGTGACCGCGTTCGTCGACTGCGGCGAACGGGACTACGGGATCGACTGGACCGCGATTCAGCGATCGGTGTCCCAGCGGCTCGCTCTCACCCCGGGCGAGAGCGCGGTGCTCGATCCGCGACGGCACCCGACGTACTGGTGCGTGCCGATCCTGGTCGGCGGCTATCTCGGGTCCTCGGCCGCTGCCGTGCGCCGCGACACTGAGGAATTCCTGAGCGGGTGCGCCATGCGCCACCTGATGTTCGAGCAAGAACGCTCGATCGGCGCCCGCGACGGCGAGGTCCATCGCGCCATCGCGGCTGCCTACGCGGGCTGCCGAATCGGTGCGACCGCGGCGTTCGAGGCGCGGTTCAGCGCCAAGTGCCAGCCGTGGATGATCCTTCTGGCCGTCGGCACCCGGTCGATCGCGGCCGAGACCGGCGATCAGCATCCGGACTACCGGGCCGCCATGACCGCGATCGTGCTGGTGTACTCGCTGCTGCAACTCGTCGATGACTGGCACGACCGGGACGACGACCGCAACCGCGAGCATTGGAACATGTGGGCGGACGCGCCTGCTGTCGAACCGCTGACCGTCGTCGAGCCGCTGTTGCGCGGCTCCCGGGCTGCGACCGGGCGGCTTCGCCCGCACCTGCTCCGGCGAGCCCTGGCCGCACAACTGCACGACACGGCAGAGGAACTCTCAGAGATCGTGACCCGGGTCCGGAGGGCTCATGGCTAGCCGGCTCGACCGCGCGATCGCAGCAGGCGTCGAATACCTGGGCGGTCGCCTCGGCCGGCGGATGACATGGCGTGACTTCGCCGTCCCCGGCGTGACAGCCGGTTCGACCGAGTGCGTCACCGCCTTCATCGCCGCGCAGCTCGGCCCGATTCCTGAGGGCCGGGCGTTGGCCGCGCGGGCGATCACGGCCGTTGCCGCGAGGCCACGGGCCGGCGGCGGCTGGGGCTATCGCGAGGACGTGCCGGCCGACTGCGACTCAACGGCCTGGGTGCTGCTGGCCGCGTCCGCAACCGGGGTCGGTCTGCCTGGAGAGCTCGTGGCGCGGGCCGCGGCGTTCCTGACCTCCCACCAGGACGCCAATGGCGGCTTCGCCACCTACGGCCAGGGCGCGAGAACGTCGCTCACCCCGGCGGATCAGCCTGGCTGGTTCGAGCCGGAGGTCTCGGTGACCTCGTCCGCGGTGATGGCGCTGGCCGAGACCGGTATGGCCGACCCGGACAGACTGCGTGCCGCACGGGATTTCCTGACCCGACAGTGCGCGGAGGGGCTGTGGGCCTCGTACTGGTGGGTCGGGTTCGGCTACGCCACGCACCTCGCGTTGTCCGCGTTGTCCCGGATCGACGGGACGGCACCCGCGGAGCTCACCCGAGCCGAGCACGCGCTGATCTCACGGCACCGGCCCGGCGGCGGATGGGCCAACGACGACGGCGCGATCGGCAACGCCTTCTCGACCGCGTTCGCGCTCCGGACCCTGCTGCTGACAGGAGGCGACCTGGCCGAACACAACGCCGTGGCGCATTCGCTGGCCTGGCTCTCCGGACTGCACGCCCCCGCCGACGCCGAGATGCTGGCACCCGGCGCGGCAGCGGGCGACGACCTGCTGTTGCGCGACAGCGGACCGGTCACGACGGCCGCCGTGGTCCGGACCCTGCACGAGGCACGCACTCGCCTGGTCCAGGCTGTTCCTCTCGCGGTCTAGGGGCTTCGGCAGCATCGGCACGGCCTGGCGTTCAGCGCGGGGTCACCCAGCCCGGCGCCCAGGTCCCGGCGGCGTCGCGGCCGGCCGTTGTGGCGGCGAGGTGGGCGCGGAGGGTGGTCAGCGCCGGGTGGGGGTTGTCGCGGTGCCAGAGCAGCGAGTGCGGGTAGACGGGTGTCGGGTCGGTCACCGGGATGCGGCGCAGGTCGTGGCCGGCGGGCCAGACGAGGCGCATGTGCTCGCCCATGAAGGTGGCCAGGGCAGGGGTGTCGGCGATGGTGTCGAGGAGCACGTCGGAGCCGAAGTTGGGGCCGGTCGCCTCGATGGTGAGGCCGAACTCGGTGACGAGATCGTCGTAGTAGGCGCCCCATTCGGTACCGGGGGCGATGCCGGGCATCCAGATCCGGTGCCCGACGAGCTGGGCGAGGGGCACCGACCGGGCGCCCGCCAGCGCGTGGGCGGGACCGGTGAGGAGCTGGAGCGGCTCGTCGAGCACCCGCACGGACTCGATGTCCTCGGGAAGGGGACGGCCGGGTACGCCGACGGCGCGAAAGGACGCGTCGATCGCACCGGACCGGATGGCGGTGATGGCCGTTTCGATGTCGAACAGCATCAGCACGTCGAGTTCGATCTCGGGGTGCGCGCGGTGGAAGCCGCGCATCAGGCCCGCCGTCGCGCCGCGTGAGGCGATCACGTCGACGCGCAGCGGACGGTGGCCGGGGCGCACGGACGCGACCGCGCGTTCGGCGACGCGCAGCAGTTCGCGCGCGTGGGGCAGGAACGCCTGCCCGTCGATGGTGAGCTTGGCGCCGCGCGTGGTGCGGGTGAACAGCCGCACGCCGAGGTCGCGCTCCAGCGCGGCTATGCGCTTGGAGACGGCCTGCTGGGTGACCGCCAGCTCGGCGGCGGCCTCCTGGAACTGCCCCGCGTCGGCGGCGGCGACGAAGGTCCGGACGGTGTCGAGGTCCATGCCGACACCCTATGGGCACAACTTTTGGTTGTGTAAAGGCGGCCCTGCGGTTGTTTGACCACAAGGTCAGGTGATCGCTTTGATGCTTTCGATCGCGGATCGGTTGTACAGGTGAGGGGCGGCGGGCATGAGGAACGGGCGCTGGCTGGGACATCTGCTCGGACCCCGGCTGGGACGGCGGTTCGGGTGGCTCTGGGGAGCGTACGGGACCAGCGCGCTCGGCACATGGCTCGCCTTCGGCGCGTTCCCGCTGATCGCCATCCAGGTGCTGCACGCCGGACCGGCCGAGGTCGCCGCGCTCTCCTCCGTGGGGGCCGCGGTGGGCGCGGCCGTGGCGGTGCCGCTCGGCCCGTGGGTGGAGTTCCGCCGCAAGAGGCCGGTGCTGATGACGATGGACCTGGTGCGTTTCGCGGCGCTGCTGACGATCCCCGTCGCGTTCGCGCTCGGCGTGCTCACCTTCCTTCAGCTCCTGCTGGTCTCGGTCGTCGTCGCGGCGGCCGACATCGCCTTCCGCGCCGCCTCCGGCGCGTACCTGAAGACGCTGCTGCCGACCGAGCACCTGCTCGTCGCCAACGCGCGGTTCGAGTCCACGAACTGGACGACCACGATCATCGGACCTCCGCTGGGCGGCGCGGCGATCGGGCTCCTGGGTCCGGTGGCGACGGTGATGGCAGACGCGGTCAGCTACCTGCTCTCGGCCCTGGGCATCCGCGCGATGGGCGGGGACGAGCCGCGGCCCGAGCGCCGGGAGGCCGCGCGTATGCGGGCCGGGGACCTGCTCGACGGCTGGCGGTACATCCTCGCCGACGCGGCGCTGCGTCCGCTGTTCTTCAACACCGCCCTGTTCAACGGCCTGGTGATGGCCACCTCGCCGCTGCTGGCCGTCCTGATGCTCGACCGGCTCGGGTTCGCGCCGTGGCAGTACGGCCTGGCCTTCGCCGCGCCCGCGATCGGCGGGCTGCTCGGTTCCCGGCTGGCCCGGCCGCTCGTCATCCGGTTCGGGCAGCGTCAGGTCCTGGTCATGGCCGGGGCGCTGCGCGCGATCTGGCCTGTCGGCCTGGCCTTCCTGGGGCCGGGCACCGGAGGGCTGCTGCTGGTGATGGGCGTCGAACTCGGGCTCATCTTCTGCTGCGGCATCTTCAACCCCGTCTACGCCACCTACCGCCTCGAACGCACCGCGAATGACCGGGTCGCCCGCACGCTGTCCGCCTGGGCGGTGACGACCAAGGCCACGACCGCGCTCCTGACGGCCGTCTGGGGTGTGCTGGGCAGTCTGCTCGGCCCGCGTACGGCCATCGGCCTGGCAGGCGTGCTCCTGCTGGCGACCCCGCTGCTGCTTCCCCGGCACGTCCACACGCCACAGCACGCGCCGGAACCGGCCAGCAGCCACACCTGACAGCACCGCAACCCGGGGCCTCCATGACGTGGCCCCGGACAGGGGGTTCCGGCGGGCCGGTGGCGGCCCGCCGGGGTCGGTGTCAGTCGTCGGTGACGTTGATGTTGCCGCCGGCGGGGACGGGGACGACCTTGATGCGGCCGTCCTTGATGGCCTGGTAGAGGATGGCGCCGTTGGGGCCGAGGACCTTGACCAGGTCGCGGAGCGCCTCCAGTTCGGTCTTGATCTGCTTGTTGCGGTTGGTCTGGGTCTGGTTGTCCTGGACGGCCTGCTGGGCGGCGGCCAGGGAGGTGCGGACGTTCTCCGGCGGGGTGGGCTGCTGGAGGGTGAGCAGGAACGCGCCGCACTCGCCCTTGTCGGTGTAGGTGGGGGAGCAGAAGTAGTTGTCGCCGGCCGTGGCGTTGACCTGGGCGGCGACGGCGGTGCCCACCTCCTCCTCCCACGCCTTCTTCACCTCGGGGTTGGAGTACAGGTCGATCCACTTGTACTTCTTGGACACCTGGTCCAGCGCGCGGTCGAGGGGCGCGCCGATGTAGACGCGCAGCATCTCCGCCCAGCCGTCGTCCTCGTAGGCCTCGTATTTGAGGCCGATCTCCTCGTGGAACTTGCGGAGGGTCTTGCAGGAGGCGTTGAGGCTGAAGGTCGCCACGCCCTCGACGGTCAGTTCGAGGTTGTCCTTGGAGACGATCTTCAGGGCGTCGGTGTCCCCGTGGTCGCCGAACCGGTAGGTGCGCTGGCCGATGGGGTAGATGTACACCTTGTCGCCGGGGCCGTGCCAGACGCGGCCGCTGCCGCAGGTGTCGAACTTGGTGGAGGAGAAGGGCCCGGCGTTGTACTCCAGGCCCATCCCGTCGGGGCGGACGGAGACCGAGCAGCCGGTCGCGGAGACGCCGAGGACGAGGACCCCGGCCACGGCCAGGGCCGTGTAGGTGAGGCGCTTCATTGGATGCACTCCAATCAGGGGGGAGCAGAGCCCGTTTCCACTCCGACGTGTCACGGGGTGATTTGGTGACATGATCGCGAGATTCGCCCGGAGATTGCGGGCATACCGCCTGTGACGGGGGAGGGGGAAGTGATGGCCGGTCATGAGGAGTTCGAGCGGTCGGCGCTGCCGCTGACGGTCCCCGATGATCTCGATCCGCTGCTGGAGCGCATCGGCGACGCCCGTTATGTCCTGATCGGTGAGGCAAGTCACGGCACCCATGACTTCTACACCTGGCGGGCGGCGCTCACCCGCCGGCTGATCGAGGAGAGGGGCTTCCGGTTCGTCGGCGTCGAGGGCGACTGGCCCGACTGCGAGCGGATCCACCGTGCCGTCACCGGGGAGGGCACGGTGGAGGAGGCCGTGTACGGCTTCAGCCGCTGGCCCACCTTCATGTGGGCCAACCGGGAGGTCGCGGAGTTCTGCCAGTGGCTGCGCTTCTGGAACGACGCGCTCCCGCGGCGGGACCGCGTCGGCTTCCACGGCCTCGACGTCTACAGCCTCTGGGACTCGCTCCAGGCCGTGCGCCGCTACGCGCTGGACCATCTGCCCGACGAGGCAGACGCGGTGCTGCGCGCCCTGCACTGCTTCGAGTCCTACGGACACGACCCGCAGCAGTACGGCCTGGCCACCTGCCTGATCCCCGCCTCCTGCGAGGAGGAGGTCGTCGGCCTGCTGACCGCCGTCCGACGGGCCGCGCCCTCCGGCGAGGCGGGGTTCGCCCTCCGGCAGAACGCCGAGGTGGTCGCCGGAGCCGAGGAGTACTACCGGGCCATGGTGCGCGGCGGCCCCGAGTCCTGGAACCGGCGCGACGTCCACATGGCCGACACCCTCGACCGGCTCGTCGACTTCTACGACGGCGCCAAAGCCATCGTCTGGGCGCACAACACCCATATCGGCGACGCCCGTGCCACCGACATGGCCGGAGCGGGGATGATCAATCTCGGGCAGCTCGCCCGGGAACGGCACGGCGAGGACGGCGCGGTGGTCCTGGTCGGCTTCGGCACCCACCGCGGCTCGGTCGTCGCCGGACGGGCCTGGGACGCCCCGGCCACCGTCATGGCCGTCCCGCCCGCACGTGCCGGCTCGTTGGAGGACCTCCTACACGCCGCCGGTCTGCGTAACGCCCTGTTCATCGTGCCTCCGGGCGCCGACCGGCCCGCCTGGTACGACGAGCCGGTGAGCCACCGCGCCATCGGCGTCGTCTACCACACCGAGAGCGACGGCCTGCGCAACTACGTCACCACCACGCCGGGACGCCGCTATGACGCGTTCATCTGGCTGGACGAGACCCGCGCCCTGCACCCTCTGCACGGCGAACCGTCCGGAGAAGAGGAGCCCGAGACGTTCCCCAGTACGTTCTGACGGCGCCGCCGCGCGTCGACTCCGGGTGCCGGGGGACGTCGCACCGCCTGAAGCGGCGATACTGGCTCGGTGGCGGCCAGAGGAACAGGACGGGTTCAGGAGGAGACGCGGCAGCGGAACCTGGGGGAGGTGCTGCGGCTGGTGCATGTGGAGGGCGCGCTGTCCCGGACGGCGCTCGCCGAGCGGACCGGCCTGAACCGCAGCACGATCATGACGCTGACCGCGGAACTCGCGGCCGCCGGGCTCGTCAGGGAGGAGAAGCCCGCGGAGACCGGGCGTGCGGGACGGCCGTCCCTGGTCGTCACCCCCGAACCCGAAGGCGTCTACGGGCTGGCCTTCGACGTCGCCGTCGACCGGCTCGTGGCGGCCAGGGTCGGGCTCGGCGGGCGGATCATGGAGCGCCGCGAGGCGGTGCGGGCCCGTGCCGGTGTGGATCTCGAGGACGTCGTCGGGGTGCTCGCCGCCTTCGGCCGTGAACTGGCGGCCGCGGCGCCGCCGGGCGCGGTGTGCGTGGGGATCGGCTCCTCCTACTGCGGCATGATCCGGCGCGCCGACGGGATGGTCCGCTACGGGCCGCAGCTCGGCTGGGTCGACCAGGCGTTCGGCTCCGAGCTCGCCGACGGTCTCGGCCTCGGGGTGCCCGTCGAGGTCGGCAACGAGGCGCACCTGGGGTCGGTCGCCGAACGGGTGCGCGGCGCGGGCCGCGGTGTCGATGACCTGATCTACCTGCACGGCGACGTCGGCGTGGGCGGCGGGATCATCGTCGGCGGCAAGCTGCTGGACGGCGACGGCGGCTACGGCTGCGAACTGGGGCACATGCTGGTCAACCCGTTCGACGGCCGCCGCTGCCTGTGCGGCTCACGCGGCTGCCTGGAGGCCGAGGTCGGCGAGGAGGCGCTGCTGGAGTACGCGGGGCGGACCGGCGAGCTGTTCGGACGCGAGGGCATCCGCGCGGTCGTGGCGCTGGCCGAGGCCGGCGACGTCAGCTCCCGCCGGGCGCTGGAGCGGATCGGCGACTGGCTGGGCATCGGCGTCGTCAACCTGATCAACCTCTTCAACCCGGCGGTCCTCGTCTTCGGCGGGATGCTCCGCGATCTCTACCACGGCACGGCACCCCGCGTCCGCGCCCGGATCGACGCCCATGTCCTGCCGGTCTCCCGCGAGCGCGTCCGCCTGTCGGTCTCGGCGCTGGCCGACGACACCACCCTGATGGGTGCCGCCGAACTCGCCTTCTCCGCCCTCCTGGACAGCCCCCTGGAGACCCTCGCGGCCCGCGCCGGGGTGTGAACGCCGCTCAGGCCGCGGCTTTCCGCTTCCGTGCCGCCGCCACGGGTGCGGGCGCGGGCGTCAGCCGGGGCAGCCGCCGCCAGGGGACGAGCGCGGCGATCAGGAGGGCTCCGCCGAGCACCAGGTACAGGTCGGTGCCCGACAGCAGGGCGCCGCGGAGCCGCATGGTGTGCTCGGTCATGTCGGGCCCGTAGGGGAACAGGCGGTCGGCCAGCCACAGGGTGTGGTCCTGGATCAGGAGGTACTGGACGCCGAGCGTCAAGACGGGCAGCCCCGCCGCGAACGCCGCGGTGCGCGGCAGGAAGCGCGATCCGGCCGTGTACCCGAGCACCGCTCCGGCCGCGGCCAGCAGCGCCACCCGGACGCCGTCCCGCTGCCAGGCGCCCTCCAGGAACAGCCCCCACGCGACGACCAGCGCGACCAGGCCGATCAGGAGGCCGAACACCCAGTGCAGGGGCTTGCGCCGCGGCGCGCGCAAGGCGGGCAGCGCCGCGCACACCAGCGCGACGCCGATCAGCAGATAGCCGCCGTTCAGCAGGAAGCTCTGCGTGCCGGCGGTGGTGTCGCCGAGCCCGCCCTCGCCCGCGCCGAGCGCCGGAAGCGCCTGCGCGATGTCCTTCGCGGTGGCCGGGGACAGCGCGCCCGCGATACCGGCCGCGGCGATCGGCACTCCCGTCACCAGGACGAGCAGCGGCGAGAACCTCCCGGCCCCCATGACCAGCCCCAGCAGCACCGCCGCGGCCGCGAACATGCCGAACGCCTTCCACTCCCAGGGCTGGTCGACGAGCAGTTCGCTGAGCTCGCGCACCTGGTCGCCGCCCCGCTCTGACGGCGACCCGCCGGGGACGGCCGATCGCAGCTCCCGCGCCAGGTACAGCCCACCGAAGGCGGTGAACACCCAGGTCAGAGCGAGTGCCGGTACTGCGAGCAGCACCGCGAAGAGATGACGGGCCACGGCTTTCCTCCTGTGATGACCTTCGTAAGGCTAGGGAGTTCGACGCCCGGACACCCGGGATCGTTGCCCTTTTCACCTCAGGACCTCAGCAGCTCGCGCACCGTCGCGGCCTGGGCCATGCCCGCCAGGAACGAGGGCCTCCAGGCGGCCATGTCTCCCACGTCGGCACCCATCGCCGCACGTGCGGCCGCGTCAGGTGCGATCTTCACCTCGCCGGGCGCGGGAGGTGCCGAAGGGAAGACGTGCGCCATGGGCTCGATGATGATCCGGAAATCGAGATCTTCCGCCAGATCGGCATTGCCGCCCGCCCGCAAAGCCCCGTCCATGTGCGGCTGCCCGTCTATCGTGACGGGCGGGGCGAGGGTCGGCATCGCGGTGCTGGCCGCCACCGCGCGGACCAGCGGCACCCCCGAGTCGCGGTCCAGCACCCGCGGCAGCCCGCTCGCCGCGTTGACCACCGGGATCAGCAGAGGCACCGACGGCCACCGCTGATCACCTCCGATGCAGTAGGCCATCTGCGCGAGGAGACGCTCCTCCTCGAACGGCGCGGCCCGCACCGCGAGCCTCCCGACGTTCCGCATGGCCTCTTCCGGCGTGACCCCGTCCGCGCCCAGCAGCGCGAACACCTCACCGAGCCGGTCGGCCGCCACCGCGGGGCCGCCGGTGTCGGATCTGTCGGACGGCGGCAGCGTCTCCAGTTCGCCGAGATCACGTCCCGTGGTGAGCGCGGCCCCCACGATCGCGCCCGCCGACGTCCCCACCACCACATCGACGTCCGCGAGATCCACGCCCAGTCCGCGCAGCCCCTGCGCCAACCCGGCCATCCACGCGGTCCCCACCTGTCCACCGGGCCCCAGCACCAGCCCACGAGTTCTCGTCATGCCACCACCATGGGACTTCAACCGAACTTGAAGTCAAGAACAAGACGATGTCTCTGGGCACCGGCTTGTTCACCTAGCCTGAAAACAGGCATGAGCCCTGTGAGAACGAGGTGCACCATTTCCGTCCTTGATGTCGACGACCTGGCCAAGGCGCTGCCCGGGAGCCTGCTCATCACCGATCCCGACGTACTGGCGAGCGTCAGCCACGACGACGCCGAGTGGGCGCCCGTCGGCAGCCCTCTCGCCGCGTTGCGGGCACGATCGAGCGAGGAGGTCGCCCGTGCCGTCGCCGTGTGCGCCGAACTGGGCGTCCCGGTGGTACCGCGCGGCGCGGGCACGGGCCTGTCCGGCGGCGCGAACGCCGTTGACGGCTGCCTGGTGCTGGACATGTCGAAGATGGACTCCATCATCGAGATCGACACCGGGGACATGCTCGCGGTGGTCCAGCCCGGCGTCGTCAACAACGATCTCAAGGCCGCGGTCGCCGAGCACGGCCTGTGGTACCCGCCGGACCCGGCCAGCGCGCCCTGGTCGACCATCGGCGGCAACGTCTCCACCAACGCCGGCGGCCTGTGCTGCCTGAAGTACGGCGTCACACGCGACTACGTACTGGGGCTCGAGGCGGTGGTCGGCGGGCCGGGCGGCGCCTACGGCACCCGTCTGAACCTGGGCCGCCGCACCACCAAGGGCGTGGCGGGCTACGACCTGACCGGCCTGTTCGTCGGCTCCGAAGGCACACTCGGCGTCGTCACCGAGGTGACGCTGCGGCTGCGACCGGCACGGCGCGACGCCCCCCGTACCGTCGTCGGTGCGTTCGACAGCCTCTTGGACGCCGGACGTGCCGTCGCCGCGCTCACCTCGCGCGGTCTGGTCCCGGCCATGCTGGAACTGCTCGACCGCGCCTGCCTGGAGGCGGTGGAGGAATGGCGGCACCTGGGCATCGACCCCTCCGCCGAGGCCATGCTCCTGGCCAGCGTCGACACGCCCGGCGCGTCCGGCGACGAGGAGGCGGGCGCCGTCGCGTCGGTCTTCCGCGACGCGGGCGCTGCCTGGGCCGAGCAGTCCACCGACCCGGTCGAGGCCGAGGCGCTCTTCGAGGCGCGGCGTCTTGCCTACCCGGCGCTGGAGCGGCTCGGCCCTGTGC
>JAFACJ010000981.1 GCA_023425615.1 Actinomycetes bacterium | reverse complement strand
CGGGGTGTCCGAGGGACGGGTCACGGCGGGACGACGAGATAACGTACGTCGGCATGGGCGCGATGGTGGAGAAACGTCCCCTGGCCGGGATCGCGGGGATTCGCAGGCGGCGGCTGGTGGGGCTGGTGGGGCTGGTGGTGTTCCTCCTGGTCGCGGCGGTCGTGTCGTTGGCGGTGGGGCCGCGGGCGTTGAGTCTCTCGGAGGTGTGGCGCGGGTTGTCCGCGGCGCCGGAGCCGGATCAGCGGCTCACCGAGATCAGGCTCATCGTGCAGACGGTGCGGGTGCCCCGTACCGTGCTCGCGGTGGTGGCGGGGGCGGCGCTGGGGGTCAGCGGGGCGCTGATCCAGGGGTACACGCGTAATCCGATCGCCGACACGGGGCTGCTGGGGCTGAACTCCGGCGCCTCGTTCGCCGTGGTGTCGGTGATCTTCTTCTTCGGGTTCAGCGATCCCTTTCAGTATGTCTGGTTCGCTTTTCTGGGGGCCGCGGTCGCGGGTGTCGTGGTGTTCGGGTTGGCGAGCGTCGGCAGGGGGGCGGGTAACCCGTTGACGCTGGCGCTGGCCGGGCAGGGGCTGACGGTGTTCCTCGCGGCGATGACCACGGCGCTCGCGTTGTCGGATCAGGCCTCCTTGGACGCGTTGCGGTTCTGGAACGCGGGATCTGTCGCCGGGGTCGGGTTCGACGTCATCTGGCCGGTGACGGGGTTCGTCGTGGTCGGGCTGGTGATGGCGCTGGCCATGCTGCCCTCTCTCAATCTGCTGAATCTGGGTGATGACGTGGCGCGGGGGCTCGGTGTGAACCTCGCGTTGAGCAGGACGGTCGGCATCGCGGCCATCACCCTGCTGGCGGGCGCGGCGACGGCGGCGTGCGGGCCGATCGCGTTCGTCGGGCTCATGGTGGCCCACGTGGCCAGGTACGTCACCGGGCCCGACTATCGCTGGCTGGTGCCGTACGCGGGGCTGCTCGGCGCCGTCGTGCTGCTGGTCTGCGACACGGTCGGGCGGGTGGTGGCGCGACCGGGCGAGTTGCAGGCGGGCATCGTCGTCTCCCTGGTCGGCGCCCCGTTCTTCGCGGTTCTGGTGTGGCGGGGGAAGGTGAGGAAGGCGTGAGTGAGACGGCTGTGAGGAGGGTGGCGCCGGGGGTGCGGGTCGGCCCGGTGTCCTTCGTGTGGCGCCCGTGGGTCATGTCCGTCGCGGTGCTGCTGGCGGGCGCGACGTTCCTGGTGTTCTGCGTGTCGATCGGCGTGGGCGACTTCCCCATCGGCCTGCCGCAGGTGATCGCGACGATCTTCGGCAGGGGCGAGCGGGTCGACGAGTTCGTGATCATGGATCTGCGGATGCCGCGGGCCCTGGCCGGGCTCATCGTGGGCGTCGCGCTGGGGGTGTCGGGGGCGATCACGCAGTCCATCGCGCGCAACCCCCTGGCCAGCCCCGACGTGCTCGGGATCACCTCGGGCGCGAGCGCGGCCGCGGTGTTCCTGGTGACGGTGTCGGGCGGCGCGGCCGCGGCGATCGTCAGCTCCGTCGGTCTGCCGACGGCCGCGCTCGCGGGCGGTCTCGGCACCGGGCTGCTGGTGTACTTCCTGGCGTGGCGGCGCGGTATCGACGGCTTCCGGCTCATCCTCATCGGCATCTCGGTGAGCGCAGTGATGGAGGCGATCACGACGTGGCTGCTGGTCAAGGCGGACATCCGGGATGTGGCGCGGGCGCAGGCGTGGCTGGTCGGCTCGCTGGAGGCGCGGTCGTGGACCGAGGTGCGGACGGCGCTGTGGTGCACGCTCGCCCTCCTGCTCGTGGTGTCCTACGCGGCGTTCCATCTCAAGCCGATGTACTTCGGCGACGATGTCGCGGCGGGTCTCGGCGTCAGGTTCTCGCTGGTGCGGGCGGTCCTGCTGCTGTGCGCGGTGCTGCTGGCCGGGGTGGCGGTGAGCGCGGCGGGTCCCGTGCCGTTCGTCGCGCTGGTGGCGCCGCAGGTGGCGATGCGTCTGTCGCGGCATCCGACGCCGCCGCTGGTGGCCTCCGGGCTGGTGGGCGCGCTGCTGCTGATCGGCGCCGACCTGGTGGCGCGCACGGCGCTGCCGGTCGCCCTTCCGGTCGGTGTGGTGACCGCCGCGATCGGCGGTCCCTTCCTCGTCTACCTGGTGATACAGGCGAACCTGAAAAAAGGATCTTGAAGGATAGCCTAACCTAAGTAAAGTGGTCATGTGACAGCTCAGCACATCACCAGGGCCGGGGCCGGATCCGGGGACGTCGCACGGCTGGCGGCCGAACGCGTCACCGTCGGATACGGCGGGAAGGTCGTCATCGACGACCTTGACGTGGCGATCCCGCCGGGGGTGATCACCACGATCATCGGCCCCAACGGCTGCGGGAAGTCCACCCTGCTGCGCACCCTCTCGCGGCTGCTCAAGCCGACCAGGGGGACGGTCGTGCTGGACGGCGAGGACATCGCCAGGCTGCGGACCAGGGACGTCGCCAGGAAACTCGGCCTGCTCCCGCAGTCCCCGGTCGCGCCCGAGGGGCTGACGGTCGCCGACCTGGTCGCCAGGGGCCGCCACCCGCACCAGAGCTGGCTGCGGCAGTGGTCGTCCGACGACGCCGCCGTCGTGGAGCGCGCGCTGGAGATGACCGGTGTCGCCGATCTGGCGGACCGCCCCGTCGACTCGCTGTCCGGGGGGCAGCGCCAGCGCGTCTGGATCTCGATGACCCTGGCCCAGGGCACCGATCTGCTGCTGCTGGACGAGCCGACCACCTATCTGGACCTGGCGCACGCGATCGACGTGATCGACCTGGTGGACGATCTGCACGAGTCGGGATGCACCGTGGTCATGGTGCTGCACGACCTCAACCTGGCACTGCGCTACAGCGACAACCTGGTGGTGATGAAGGCGGGATCGATCCTCGCGCAGGGGCATCCCCGCGCGGTGGTCACCGCGGAACTGCTGCTGGAGGCGTTCGGGTTGCGCGCCGAGGTGATCGACGACCCGGTGAGCGACAGGCCGCTCATCGTGCCGATCGGCCGCACCCATGTCCACGCCCGCCTCGACAAATAGTAAGGTTAGCCTAGCCTAAGTTGCCGTGTTAGGGTTTGCCTGCCTGAACCACCCCCTCATAAAAGAACAGGGCAAGGGATTCCGTATGCGTCTGCAGAGAACGACATCCACCTTGCGAAGAGCCGCGGCGATCCTGTCCGCCGCGGTGCTCGGCCTCGGCCTTCTCACGGCCTGCGGTTCGGACTCCAAGGAGGAGCCCGGCGCCGCGCCCTCGGCCTCCGCCGGCGGTACGTTCCCGGTCACCGTGGAGCACTTCTTCGGCTCCACCGAGATCACCAAGGCGCCCGAGCGCGTCGTCTCCGTCGGCTACACCGACGACCAGCACATCCTGGCGTTCGGCATCAAGCCCGTCGGCATGGTCGACCAGTACCCCAACCCGCCCGGTCGGACGCCCGACATCAACACCCAGTGGCCCTGGGTGAAGGAGGCGTGGGGCGACGCCAAGCCCGAGGTCATCATGAGCAACGGCGACACGGGCCCGAACTACGAGAAGATCGCCGCGCTGCGTCCCGACCTCATCATCGCGGTCTACTCCGAGATCGACCAGGCCGCCTACGACAAGCTCTCCAAGATCGCCCCGACGGTCGGCCGCACCAAGACCGAGAAGGAGCCGTTCAGCGCTCCGTGGCAGGACAACGCGGTGCAGATCGCCAAGGCGCTGGGCCGTGAGCAGGAGGGCCGCCAGAAGGTGCAGGCCATCCAGGACAAGCTGGACGCGGCGAAGAAGGCGCACCCCCAGTGGGCGGACAAGACCGCCGTCGCGCTCTCCTGGTACAAGAACTCCGTCGCGCCGTTCACCACCACCGACGTGCGCGGCCGGCTGGTGACGGGCATCGGCTTCAAGGGCACGCCCGAGATCGACGAGATCGCGGGCGGCAGCTTCTACACCACGCTCTCCCCCGAGCGCATCGACCTGATCGACGTCGACCACATCTTCGTCATCAACGACCAGGCGGACCTCGACGCGATCAAGAAGTTCGAGCTGTTCGCCAACCTGCCCGCCGTCAAGAACGGCAACGTGTCCTACCTGCTGGACAGCGAGGGCCCGGCGATCGGCGCCGCCATGTCGCAGGGCACGCTGCTGTCCCTGCCGTACGCGATCGACGAGACCGTCAAGTCGGTCGGCGGCTGACGATGACCCGCAACGCATCACGTCCCCGGCCTCGCGCGGGCCGGGTGTGAGTACCGCGGACACGCGCGTCGCCCCGGCCATCCTGCGCACGGCGACCGGACGCGAGGCCACCCGATGGGTCGCGGCGCACTGCCGCGAGGTGCCATGGCTGACGGCCGCCACCGTGCTCACCACGGTGGCCGGGGCGGCGCTCCAGGTGCTTCCCCTCCTCCTGCTCGGCGAGGTCGTCGACGGGGTGGTCGGGGGGGAGCCGCG
>JAFACJ010000976.1 GCA_023425615.1 Actinomycetes bacterium | reverse complement strand
CAGCATCACCAGAGTGCTCTCCAGCCCCTCGTGGACGTCCACCCGCTCATACGGCGCCCGGTCCAGATGGGAGTACTGCTTGGCGGCGGCGACGAGGCCGGAGATCCGGGTGACCGAGTCGGTGATCTCGTTCAGCAGCAGCTCGGCCTCCAGGGTGTAGGCGAGCCAGCGGACGGCGCCCTCCAGCAGGCCGGCCGGCGCCTCCCCGGCCAGCCGGTCCAGGAACCCGGCGGTGGTGCCGGCGGCCACGAGGATCGGCGCCAGCTCCCAGGCCCCGTCGATCTCGTGGTCCTCCAGCCAGTCGGTCAGCTCGTCCTCCAGCTCGGACTCGCGCAGCGCGCTCAGCCTCGGCGCCGTCGCGATCTGCCGCACCGCCTCCTCCTGCACGTCGACCAGCAGGGTCAGCATCCGGGGGTCGAGCTGGTCGTGCGCCAGCATCGCCAGCTTGCGGCGGGTGCCGGCGACCCGTTCCCGCAGCGCGTCCGTCGCCCGCATCGCGGCGGCCGCCGGGTTGTTCAGCTCGTGCGTGAGCCCCGCCGACAGCGCGCCGAGCGCCAGGAGCTGCTGGCGCTGCCCCACGGTCGCCTGGATGTCGCGCATCCCCAGGAACAGGCCCTCCAGCAGATGGACGGCCATCGGGAACCAGCGGTTCATGAAGAAGGCGAAGTCCTCGCTGGCCAGGAACCACATCCGGCATCCGGTCACCGCCTGGAACGTGGCGGTGTACTTCTGCTCGCCTTCGGGCACGTAGGCGCGGGTCGCCCCGGCGTAGACGCCGACCTGGTCGGTGCGGACCATCTCGATCTGGTCCAGGCCCACCCTCCGGCACAGCCGTACCGTGCCCGACAGCAGCACCGCCAGCCGCTCGGCCGGATCGCCCTCGGCCAGCACCACCGCCTCGGCGGGGACGTCCTCCACCCAGCCGTGCCCGGCGAGCCAGCCGAGCTGCTCCTCATCCAGGCGCTCGAAGAGGAACAGCTCGCGCAGCCCGGCGGCGCCGAGCCTCGCCGCTCCGGGAGCCTCCGAGGCCGGGTCCCGGCCTCGCTCCGGCCGCCCGGACGGGGCGGTCACGGCGCCCCCAGGTAGCGGTGGACCAGGGCGACGGCCATCGCGCCCTCGCCGACGGCGGACGCCACCCGCTTGACCGACTGGGACCGCACGTCGCCCGCCACGAACACCCCGGGGATGCTGGACTCCAGCAGCCACGGGTCGCGTTCGGGCGTCCAGCCGCGGGGCCTGCGCCCGTCCACCATGAGCTCGCCGCCGGTCTTGACGAACCCGTGCTCGTCGCGTTCCAGGACGCCCTCCAGCCAGCCGGTGCGCGGCTCGGCGCCGATGAAGACGAACAGGTGGCCGGCGGGCACCTGCTCGACGCTGCCGTCGGCGCCGGTCAGCACCACCCGTTCCAGGCGCTCCTCACCGTGCACCTCGCCGACCGTGGTCCGCAGCCGCACCCGCACGTTGTCCAGGGCGCGCAGCTGCTCGATCAGATAGTGGGACATGCTCGCCTCCAGCGACTCGCCCCGCACCACGAGGGTGACCGAGGGTGCGAAGCGGGAGAGGAACACCGCGGCCTGGCCCGCGGAGTTCGCGCCGCCCACGAGGTAGACGTCGTGGCCCGCGCAGGCGGCGGCCTCGGTCATCGCCGAGCCGTAGAAGACGCCGCGCCCGGTGAGCTCGGCGACGCCCGGCGCCTCCAGCGCGCGGTAGGAGACGCCCGTCGCGATGATCACGGTGTGCGCGGCGACCTCGCGTCCGTCGCTGAACGTCAGCACCCGGGCCGGGCCCTCGACCCGCAGCCCCACCACGTCGCAGGAGGTGAGGATCTCGGTGCCGAACTTGACGGCCTGCCGCCGCGCCCGGTCGGTGAGCTGCGCCCCCGACACGCCGTCGGGGAAGCCCAGGTAGTTCTCGATCCGCGACGACTGGCCCGCCTGCCCTCCGGTGGCGCGCCGTTCGACCAGCAGCGTCCGCAGCCCCTCGGACGACCCGTAGACGGCAGCTCCGAGCCCGGCGGGACCGCCGCCGATGACGATCAGGTCGTAGAAGTCGGTGGCGGGCGTGGTCGACAGCCCCACGGCGGCGGCGAGTTCGGCGTCCGAGGGTGCGACCAGCGCGGTCCCGTCGGGGGTGATCACCACCGGCAGCGTCTCGGCGTCGAGTTCGGCGGCCTTCAGCAGCCGCTCGGCCTCCGGCTCCTCGCTGCCGAGCCACCGGTAGGGCACCGCGTTGCGCGCCAGGAAGTCGCGCACCTCGAACGACGGCGGCGACCACCGGTTGCCGATCACCTTGGCCTCGGGCGACAGGGCGTCGGGCTCCCCGAGATAGGCGTCGATCATGGCGTCGACCACCGGGTAGAGCTTCTCCTCCGGCGGGTCCCAGGGCTTGAGCAGATAGTGGTCGACGTCGACGACGTTGATCGCCGCGATGGCGGCGTCGGTGTCCGCGTAGGCGGTCAGCAGCGCCCGCCGCGCCCGCGGATACAGGTCCATGGCCTCTTCGAGGAACTCGATCCCGCTCATCTCCGGCATCCGGTAGTCGGCGAGGATCGCCGCCACCCGCCGCCCCTTGAGCTTGAGCTCCCGCAGCACCTCCAGTCCCTCACCCCCCGACCCGGCCCGCACCACCCGCAACTCCCGCCCATACCGCCGCCGCAGATCCCGTGCCACGGCCCGCGACACCGAAGGATCATCATCGACGGTCAACACGACCGCCCGCTCCCCCTCCCCCCCACCGACAACCCCCACGCCACCCACCTCACTCAAGACACGCAAGACCCGCAAGACACT
>JAFACJ010000937.1 GCA_023425615.1 Actinomycetes bacterium | reverse complement strand
GGATGTCATCGCCGACCCGCCGGTCCGCCGCGTAGTTGTCCTTCCCGCCCAGCCAGTAGTTCCAGATCCGGGCCGTCTGCGGGATCTCGGTCTCGATCTCGGGAGCCTGGTCCGTCACGTGCAACCGCCTCACTGGTCATCAAGGGATGTTTTAGCCCTATCTAACTACTGATGATCGACAAGGGGGGACGAATCGCTGGATCGCTCCCAACGGGAATTGGCCGGATTTGGTCCTTAGACCGAGAAACACCAATGAAATACGACATAGCGGTCATGTTGTCCGGCTTCCCGGAAAGGCCGAGGCCGCGTCGCCCGGCTCGGGCATGAGTGCATCCCTTTCAAGGGATGAGCACGGTCTTGCCCGGATCGTGCGGCAGGGTGCCGCTTTCGAACGCCCGCCGCCCGTCGTGGAGAGCGAAGGTACGGCTCACCACCGGGCGCAGTCCGCCCTCGTCGACCAGACGGGCAAGATGGGTGAGCTGGGCGGCGTCGGGCGTCACGATGAAGAAGGTCGCGGACGTCCCGAACCGGGCCAGGTGGTCGGGCGCGGGCGGCGCGCCCAGGGTGACCACCCGGCCGCCCGGAGCCAGCACGCCGTAGGACCGCTCCAAGGTGTCGCCGCCCACGGTGTCCAGGACGACGTCGAACCTGGAGGCGACCTCGTCGAACCTCTCGCTGGTGAAGTCGATGAACCGCGCGGCGCCCAGCCGCCGCACGAAGTCGGCGTCGCGGGACCGGCCGGTGGCTGTCACGCGCGCGCCGAGCAGCGCGGCGATCTGCACCGCGTAGACACCGACCCCGCCCGCCCCGCCGTGCACCAGGACCTCCTCGCCTTCGGCAGTGTGGGCGTGGTCGACCAGCGCCTGCCAGGCGGTGAGCGCGGACAGCGGCAGCGCGGCCGACTCGGCGTAGGACACCGAGGCGGGCGCGCGGGCGAGAGTCCGGGCCGGGGCGGTGACGAACTCGGCGGCAGCCCCGTCCCGATCGAAGTCGATCAGCCCGTAGACGGGGTCGCCGACGGCGACGCCGGTGACCGAGGGCCCCAGTTCGGCCACCGTCCCCGCCACCTCGTGGGAGGGGATGACCGGGGTGCGGTCACGGCCGTCCAGGGTGGTCCACGACGGGTCCCAGCTCAGCTCCGCGAACGTGATCGCGGCGGCGTGCACCGTGATCAGCACCTCCCCGGAGCCGGGTACCGGCCTGGGCGCCGTCTCGTAGACCAGCTTCTCGGGCCCGCCCCGTTCGTGCGCACGCAGCGCCATCATCGTCCGGGACGCACCCGGGGTGCCGTTCGCGTCGTGACTCATCACGATCCTTTCGCGTCGTCGAAGAAGGACGGCGGCGGCGAGACCGGTGGCCCGCCGCCGGTGCACTGCGATGCTCCCCACGAACAGCCGTACCCAGGTTCTCTCCCGGCCAGCCACACCCGACCCTTGTGGAGACTCCTCCAGAATCACGAGAACACCCGTCGGCGCGGACCAGAGAGGCCCGTCGGAGGGGAGAAGGGAACAGTGCGGCAGTGATCCGAGTCGACTGGGATCTGCTTGAGTACGACGACGGTTTCTTCTACGAAGGAGAACTGTTCACCGGGACGGCGGTCGAATACTGGCCGGACGGTTCGCTCCGCGGCGAACAGGATTTCGTCATCGGTTACAGGGACGGTCTCTGCCGGGAGTACAGCAGCTCGGGAAGGCTGCTCCTTGAGACTCCGCTCGACGGCGGCGTCTGCCATGGGCTCGAGCGTCAGTGGTACGAGGACGGCGGCCTGGCGGCCGAGAGGTACTGCCAGTTCGGCACCGTGATCTGGCGTATGTACTGGGACGAGGACGGGCGGCTCCTTGAGGAGTTCCACATCGACGAGAACGACTCCCAGTACCGGTGGGTGCTGGAACAGAAGGAAGACCAGCAGCGGAGGGCACGCGAACGGTCCGGACCGCCCTAGTCGCCGTCGTCCGGGTGCAGCCAGCGCACATGGCCGTGTTCGCGCTCCAGCGCACGGCCCGCCTCGGTCGGCACCCGTATCCGACGGATCTCGTCGATGTACTCGAGGCCGTCGACGGGATCGTCGCAGGGATTGAAGGCGAGCGAGACCCGGGCGAGCGCGGGCAGCTCCCACGAACCGGCGAGCGCATCGACGCCCCGTCCGGTGATCTTGTTGCGGTCGAGGCGGAGGACGCGCAGCTCACGCAGGTAGTACGAGCGGGTCAGCGCGGTCAGATCGGCATCGGTCACCCCCTGTTCTGAGAGGTTCAGGGCGGTGAGCCTCGCCAGTTCGGGGCGTGCCGCGAGCAGGGCACCCCTGCCGTCGAGGCCGCCGGTCAGCCGGACCGAGCCGATCGGCGCCAGGGCGAACAGCTCGGCGGCGTGTTCCAGGAACGTGGTCGCGTCGATCGTCACATGCCAGGGGAACCCGCGGTCGAACTCCACATCACGCGCCCCCATCACGGTGAGCGGCGCCGTCCATTCCGGATGCGCGCCGATCAGCTGCTGGACGCGGTAAGGCTGGCGGCCGGGCAGCTCCCCGCGGGCCTTGAGGTCGCGGATCTCGAACTGCAAGCGGATCAGCTCGGCCCGGGGATCGCGGCGCGCCCCGGCGAGTTCGGCGATCCGCAGCCGCGGCCCGTCCGCGTGGGGACAGGCAAGGACATAGGCCATCGCGCGGCGTTCCTCGGGGCCGGGATCACCGGCGGGGACCGGATCGAGCGGCACGTCGAGCGCGCCGCCGACAGCCGCCAGAATGAGGTCGAGGGTGCCGGCCCACCAGTCCAGGTGCGCGTACGCCGAATCCCAGCCGGGGCTCGACGTGGCGTCGGGGCGTGGCGCGCGGGCGAGCCAGTCGCGAAGGCTGTCGCTCTTGGCGGCGACCAGGGGCCTGCCCGTCCGGGCGAGCACGTCCCTGAGCCGATCCCCGATGGCGGGCAGCTCGGTGACGTATCGGGCGGCCTCTCGCGCGAGATCCGGCTGATCGGGCGCGGAGGCGCGCAGAAAGGCAAGGCTCTGAACGCGAGCCCACCCGGCCCTCAACCCGCCCGCGGCCATGCCCGCCTCGAACGCCAGGGCGACGTGCGGATCAGAGAGCAGCGGCCGTGCCCGCGCCGCCAGATCGGCGAGCCAGAACGGCCATCCGGCCTCCGACACCGGCGGGGGGAGCAGCTCGAACCCGCCGTCACGAGCGCGGTCCGCCAGGTCCGCGAACTCGTCGGCGGCGATCCGGCACTCGGTCTCCGAGATCCCGCCCGCGGTCTCGACCGCCTTCCAGAACCCGGGATCCGCGGTGGCGCCCGGAAGATCGACCACCCATGCCAGCAGGTCCCGATGAGCGTGCGCGGCGGCAAGCCGGTGCGGACGGAAAGCGACCTCGTATGCCAGCCCGGGAGAGATCACAGCGCCACTGTAGACCGACCTCCGGACCATGGGGCTGTCCGCCGACCCGCGGTCTTCCTGCCGCGTCGTGACCGAGGCGGCTGCACCGCGAGGGATGCCCGGTTTCGCGGATGGCCGGCTTTGACACCCGTATTAGCTAACCGCTATCTATTAGCCAGCCGTTAGGGGGACACATGCAGGACGCGGTGCTGGCGATGCTCGCGAAGGAACCGTCACACGGGTACCACTTGCGCGCGCGGTTGCGGCGGGCTCTCGGGCCGCTGGGGGAGTCGATGAACGCGGGTCAGGTCTATGTGACCCTGGCCCGGCTGGAGAAAGCGGGACTGGTCGTCTGCGAGCACGCGGACGGGCTGCCGGATCGGCCGGACCGCAAGGTGTACGCGCTGACGCCGGCCGGACAGCAGCGGGTGTCGGCCTGGCTGGCCGAGGTGAACTGGCCGAAACCGAACCTGGCGGAGTTCCACCTCAAACTCGCCGCCGCCGCGGCGGCACGGCTCGCCGACCCGGTGGAGCTGGTGGACGCGCAGCGCCGGGAACTGCTGCGGCGCCTGGGCGAAGTGCAGCACGCGGTACTGGCCGAACCGGACGACTCGACCGCCGGCCTGCTGCTGGAAGGTGTCGCGTTGCGGCTGCAAGCGGATCTGCGCTGGCTGGAGGCCTGTGAACGCGTCTGGTCGAAGGCCGCGAACGAATCCGAGGGCGCATGAACGAGTTCGGCGCTGTGCTGAAGACCCGTGGCCTGCGCAAGCGGTACGGCCAGGGGCAGAGCCTGGTCCGGGCGGTCGATGAGGTCCACCTGGACGTACCGGCAGGCCAGATGCTGGCGGTGACCGGGCCCAGCGGCTGCGGGAAGTCCACCTTGCTCCACCTGCTGGGCGGTCTGGAGCGGCCCACCGGCGGAGAGGTGTGGCTGGCCGGACAGCGGATCGACACCCTGAGCGAGCGGGCGCTGGCCCGGCTGCGGCGCCGGTCGGTGGGCTTCGTCTTCCAGGCCTTCCACCTGGTGGAGGAGCTGTCCGCGGCGGAGAACGTGGAACTGCCCGCGCTTCTGGCCGGCCGCTCGCCGCGCGCGGCCAGGCGCCGCGCGGCCGTCCTGCTGGAGCAGATGGGGCTCGCCGACCGCGCCCGGCATCTGCCCTGGCGGCTGTCAGGGGGACAGCGGCAGCGGGTGGCCATCGCCCGCGCCCTGGCCAACGAGCCGCTGGTCCTGCTGGCCGACGAGCCGACCGGGAACCTGGACACCGCGGCGACACGCGAGGTGCTCCGGCTCTTGGGGGAGCTGCGTGCCGCCGGGCAGACCGTCGTGATCGTCACGCATGACATGCGGGTCGCGGCCACCGCGGATCGGCTGGTCTCGATGCGCGACGGCATGTTCGTCGACGACACCCGGCTGGCGGGCGGCGCCGGGCGGCTCGCCGACCAGATCAGGCTGGAGGACTGAACGCCGTGGGCCGCATCCTGCTGGTGTCCCGCCTTGTCCTGGCCGACGTGCGTCGCCATCCCGGCCAGGCCGCGATGCTCCTCTTCGCGATCGCCGCCGCCACCGCCGCGTTGAGCCTGGGCATGTCGCTGGGCGGGGCGACCGACACGCTGTACCGGCACACACGGGCGGCCACGGCCGGACCCGACGTGGTCGCGCTCTCACCTGGCACCAGCCGGGCCACGATCACGGCCTTGAAGTCCTTGGAGCACGCGCGCGGGGTGGTCGCGCACAGCGGGCCCTACCGTCAGTACTACACGACGCTCACGGCGCACGGCTCCACGGGAGCCGCGGTGGTGCAGGGCGCCGATACGGCACCGGGCCCGGTCGACCGCCCGCTGGTGACCTCGGGCAGCTGGGTACGCCCCGGAGGCGCCGTGGTCGAGCGCGGCTTCGCCACCGCTCTGGACGTCCACGTGGGCGACCACGTCACCGTCGCCGGCCGCTCGCTTCCCGTCGTCGGGATCGCGGTGACCGCGGCCCACGCGGTCTACCCGTGGGCGCCGGAGATCGGTCCGGGCGGCGGGCCGAGCGACGGCGGCGGCCTGGTCTGGCTGGCCGAACGGGACACCCGGGCACTGGAATCGACCGATATCCCGGTGACCTCCTTCATCAACCTGAAGCTGCGGGATCCCGACACGGCCCAGGAGTGGACGCGGCATGACCCGGCCGCCATGGACCCGGCGTTCGCCGACACCTGGGTGAACCTCAGAGCCTGGCAGCAGATAGCCGAGCAGGACTCGGTCATGCTCAAGGGCAGCCAGCCGATCCTGGTCATCGGCGGCTGGCTGCTCGGCTTCCTGGCCATCGGCGGCGTGGCCACGCTGGCCGCGGGACGCGCGGCCAAGCAGACCCGCCGGGTGGGACTGCTCAAGGCGGTCGGCGCCACACCCGGCCTCATCGCCGCCGTCCTGTTCGCCGAATACCTGACCCTGGCGCTTCTCGCCGACGCGCTGGGGCTGATCGCCGCGCGGCTGATCGAGCCCGCCATCATCAATCCCAGCGCCGGCCTGATCACCACCGCCACCGGACCGACCGGCGGCACCATCGCCGTCACGACCGTCGTCGCCCTTGCCGCGATGTGCCTCATCACCCTCGGCCCGACCGTGCGGGCCGCGCGCACCGAAACCGTCACCGCACTCGCCGACGGCGTCCACCAGCCCCGGCACCGAGCCCACCTGACCAGACTGTCCGCGCTGCTGCCGACCCCGCTCCTCCTCGGGCTCCGTCTGATCGCCCGCCGCCCCGGCCGCGCGATCCTGCACGCCTGCAACACCGCGACCACACTGACCATGATCACAGGCCTGCTGGTGATCCACGCCCAACCCCTGAAGGGCTACCCGGGCTCCTCCATGGCGAACGATCTGCGAGACGCCCAAGAACACCACGTGATACTCGGCGTCACCGCCGCGCTGATCACCCTCGCCGCCATCAACACCATCACCATCACCTGGACCACGGCACAAGAAGCCCGCCCCACCATGGCCATCGCCCGCACCCTAGGCGCCACCCCCGGCCAGATCACCGCCGGCCTGTCCACCGTCCAACTACTACCGACCCTGCCCGGCGCCCTCACCGGCATCCCCACGGGCATCATCCTGTGCCTGCCCTTCAGCGCCGCGAACACGACCTGGCCCCCCACCTGGTCCCTGCTCACCGCCGCCCTAGCCGCCCTACCCATAACAGCCGCGCTCACCGCCATCCCCGCCCACATCGCAGCCCACCGCCCCGTGGCCCCAACCCTCAGCACCGAAGCAAAGTGAACAACCAGCCCCGCTTACAGACCAGAAGGCAGACCAATCCGAACCACAGTTACATCACCGCAAGTGCAGGAAGCGTCGCGCCAGCCGACCGCTCCCACCCTGCTGAACGCGCGATCACCCAGGCCAAAGACCTCTCGGAACCCGTCAAACGGCCATCACTTGGACGTGGCCATCACGATCGCACTCGCCTACGGCCTGCGTCGCGGTGAGGCCGGAACGCCCCTGGACCCCGACAACTTCTCCCACGCCTTCTCCAAGCTCACCCGCCGCGAGACTCGGCCACTGGCACCCACACGAGTCGAGGCACCCAGGCGCCTTCCCCATGCTGGCCCAGGGAACCCGCGATGAGCAGGAGCGCGGTCGGCGCGGTGCCGCAGGGGAAGTTGTGGGCGTGGGCGTGGCCCCGCCGGGG
>JAFACJ010000923.1 GCA_023425615.1 Actinomycetes bacterium | reverse complement strand
CGACGCCGTCGTGTTCACCGACCAGCGCCTGCGGCCCGTCCTGTCCGTCTACCCTTCGGCCTACCGCGGCCTCGACGACGTCCTGCGCACCTCCACGCCCGTCGCCTCCGGCGATCTGAAGGGCAGGGAGGTCTCCCGCGCCCGCTACGCCGAGGCGCTGGCCGCCGACGACCGGGTCTGGCTGATCCACAACTGGGTGCCGTTCCTGCCCGGCTCGGACTGGACGGCCGGCGCCAAGAAGCGCGTCCTGCGGGAGGCCGGCTTCGAGAGGGCGGCGCGCTGGCGCTACAAGGGCGGCGAGGTACTGCTCTACCAGCGTTCGCCGGCGCAGGACGGGCCGTCGTCCGTGCAGCCCAAGCGCGCCGTCGCCCAGGGCCCTCAGTCGTAGAAGCCGAGCCGCCGCAGCTGCTTGGGGTTGCGCTGCCAGTCCTTGGCGACGCTGACCTGGAGGTTGAGGTAGACGCGGGTGCCGAGCATCGCCTCGATCTGGCGGCGGGCGCGGGTGCCGACCTCGCGCAGCCGCACGCCCTTGTGGCCGATGAGGATCGCCTTCTGGCTGGGGCGCTCGACGAACACATGGGCGTAGATGTCGGTGAGGTCATCGCGCCCGGGACGCTGGCCCATCTCATCGACGACCACCGCGATGGAGTGCGGTACCTCCTGCTCCACGCCCTCCAGCGCCGCCTCGCGGATGAACTCGGCGGCGAGGATCTGCTCGGGCTCGTCGGTGAGGTCGCCCTCGGGGTACAGCGGGGGGCCCTCGGGCAGATGCTCGACCAGGAGCCCTGCCACCACGTCGAGCTGGTAGGAGTCCTCCCGCGCCGCCCTGCCCTGGCCCGTCTGCGCGCCGAGCCCGCCGACGGCCGAGACCGGCACGATGTCGGCCCAGCCGCCCAGCGCGTCGACGGCCATGAGCTGCCCGGCCAGCGCCTGCGGCGTCACCTTGTCGGCCTTGGTGACGATCGCCACGACCGGTGTCTTCTTGATCTGCGCCAGCTCGCGGGCGATGTAGCGGTCGCCGTCGCCTACCTTCTCATCGGCGGGGACGCAGAACCCGATGACGTCGACCTCGGTGAGGGTGCCGCGGACCAGGCTGTCCAGCCGCTCCCCCAGCAGGGTGCGCGGCCGGTGCAGACCCGGCGTGTCGACGATCACCAGCTGCGCGTCGGGACGGTGCACGATGCCGCGGATGGCCCGCCGGGTGGTCTGCGGGCGATTGCTGGTGATCGCCACCTTGGTGCCCACCAGAGCGTTCATCAGGGTGGACTTGCCGACGTTGGGTCGTCCGACGAAACAGGCGAATCCGGATCTGAACTCTGGCGTGGTCACCTTCCGATTCTCCCGTACGCGAGGCCGTGACCCGAACGCACGGCCATGACCAGGACCGACAAGTGAACGGTAAGCGGTCCTTAAGCGGGCCGGTGGACGGTATCCCCATGGAATCCCTGCACGTGCGCCCCCGGTCCGCGGGCGACCCCGAACCCGATCTGCTCGGCATGGCGCTCTCCCACCGCGCCCTGCGCGGCGAGACCCGCAAGCTGGCCGAGCTCACCGCCCGCCAGGGCGACGGCTCCCTGCCGCCGCGGCGGGAGGCCGCGCTGCGGCGGTACCTGAAGATCCTCATGGCGGAGGTCCACTCCCACCACGTCAAGGAGGACGACGTCCTGTGGCCGGTCATCGCGGCCTCGGCCGGAGCCGCCGTCGACCTGATGCCGCTGACCGAGGAGCACGGCGAGATCGACCCCTACGTCGAGCGGATCCTCGCCTCCTCGGGAAGGGAGCGGGCACGGCTCCTCGCCGAACTGGCCGACCTGCTCGATGAGCACATCACCGAGGAGGAGCGCGTCCTGTTCCCGGTCATGCGCCGGTATGTGTCGGCCGAGGACTTCGCCGCGTGCGAGAAGCAGTTCCAGAAGGGCGCCTCCCTGGGGCATATGCGGTTCATCCTGCCGCTCTTCCTTGCCTACGCCACGGCCGATGAGGTGGCGCGGATGAAGAAGTCGGCTCCCCCGCCCCTCCTGATCATGCTGAAGCTGTTCCAGCCCGGCTACCGGAAGCTGATGCGGGACGTCTACGGGAGCTGAGCGCGGGCCCGCTCCTCCCAGTGGCGCGAGCCGACGGTCCTGGCGACCTCGACCGCCTCGGCGTAGTGCGGGGAGGCGTCCAGGCCGAGGAAGGCGGCAAGATCGCCCAGCACCTGGGAGATCGGGCACAGCGGGATCGTCGCGCTGCTCAGCCCCGCGAAGAAGTCGGCGTACGGGAGCAGCCGGCCGTACATCTCCTCGGCGGTGCGGCGGTCGCCGAGCCCGATGGCCGTGTGGGCGCGCAGGCACAGATGGACCTCGTAGGTGTGGTCGCGGCGGACGGGCTGGGCGCGGGACATGATCCCCTCGGCCCTCTCCGCGTCCCCCCTGGCCAGGTGGATGAGCGCCTGGATGTCGGCCATCGGGCCCGCCACCCTCCACCACTCGTCGCTCTGGGGGAGGTCCTCGTCCGTCACCTCGGCCAGCCTGCCCTGGACGAACAGCAGGACGCCGCGGGCGATCCAGAGCATGGCCTGCTCGCCGCCCCACAGCCGGGTGGCCGCCAGCAGCGCGCCGCTGTGCAGGTAGGCGGCGTCCGCCTCGGCGAACCGGCCCTCGACCGACAGGCGCATGCCCTCGCTCCAGGTGGTGATGTTCGCCAGCAGGGGCAGTTCGTACTCCCGCGCCAGCCGTGCCGCCTCCCGCTGGTGGGCGCGGGCGCCCTCCAGGTCGAGCAGGCCGCCGAGGCTCTGGCTCAGGATCATGTGGCTGAGCACCTGGTAGCTGCCCAGGGT
>JAFACJ010000915.1 GCA_023425615.1 Actinomycetes bacterium | reverse complement strand
TCCCTGGGCAGGCGCAGCGCCGCGTGGAGGGTCGTGGCGTTGGTGCGGTCGAGGTAGGGGGGCTCGGTGGTGGCGAACCAGAGGGCCTGCGGCTCCACCGCGGCGCCGCGCAGTGCGAGGTGACCGGCCGCGACGCCGAGAGTCACCGCATCCTCGTCATAAGAGGCGACGGTGCGGGTGCCGCGGCCGCCTCCCGTGCCCGCCACCGCCCGGATGGTCTGCCGGTCGAGCCTCCGGTGGGGCAGGTAGGCGCCCCAGGACAAGATTCCGCGCATACGTGCATCCTACTCGTAGATTGCATAAAAGATCTAATCTGCAATTAGACTCCGGCTATGACTCAGGGTGGAACCCGGCCCCTGGACGGCATCCGCGTCCTGGCGCTGGAACAGATGCAGGCACTCCCCTACGCGACGCAGCTCCTGGCCCGCCTCGGCGCCGACGTGGTGAAGGTCGAGCCCCTCACCGGCGACTCGGGACGCGGCTCGCTGCCCGCGATGACCGACCCCGAAGGCCGCCGCGTCGGCGCGACCTTCCTGCGCAACAACCTCGGCAAGCGCAGCGTCTGCGTCGACCTGAAGAACCCGCGCGGCCGTGAGCTCGTCCTGCGCCTTGCCCCGAGGTTCGACGTCATCGCCGAGAACTCCAAGGCCGGCGCGATGGCACGCCTCGGCCTCGGCTACCCCGACCTCGCCGCCGTCCACCCGGCCGGGATCTACGTCTCGGTCTCCGGCTTCGGCAACTCCGTCGCCACCCCCTACGGCGCCTGGCCCGCCTTCGCCCCCATCGTCGAGGCCATGTCCGGCATCTACGAGATGAAGCGCACCGGCGACGCGCCGCCCACGCCCGCCCCCGTGGGCGCCCTCGGCGACATCGGCGCCGCCCTGTTCGCCACCATCGGCATCCTGGCGGCCCTGCGCCACCGCGAGGCCACCGGGCGCGGCCAGTACGTCGACATCGCGATGTTCGACGCGATGATCGCGATGACGGACATCGTCACCAACTTCTGGTCCATGGGGCTGCGCGACGGCGACCTGGGGCCCCTCATCATGCACGGCTTCCGCGCCGGGGACGGCTGGTTCGTCCTCCAGGTGGGCCGCGAGCAGCACTTCGCCAGGCTCGCCGACCTCATCGGCCGCCCCGAGTGGAAGGACGACCCCCGGCTGTCCACCCGGCAGGGCTGGGTCGACCATCTGGAGACCCTCCTGCGCCCCGCCATCGAGGGCTGGGCCGCCGGCCTCACCAAGATCGAGGCCTGCGACCTCCTCGGCAGGGCCGGCATCGCCGCCGGGCCCTGCCTGTCCGACGCCGAGGTCGTCGCCGACCCCCACGTCCGGGCCCGGGACATGCTGGTCGAGCTCCCCCGCACCGACGGCGTGGCGCAGCCCGTCCTCATCCCCGGCAACCCCGTCAGGCTCAGCGACGCCGCCTCCGGCGCCGAGACCCGGCCGCCCTGGCTGGGCGAGCACACCGACGCCGTCCTGACCGGGGAACTGGGCCTCACCGGCGCCGAGCTCGCCGAGCTCCGCGCCGAGAAGGTCATCTCCTGACCATGGGGACTAGGGGGATACCTCACGGGCACGGCCCGCCATCCTCGCGATCTGCTCCTTGTCGAGCTTCACGAAGTCACCGGCGGCCTCCACGGTGACGCGGTCGTTCTGCAGCAGGCGGCCGACCGTGCGCACCGAGCGCCCGTCGTGATGCTCCACCCGGCACTCCAGGACGCAGGGCACGTGCAGCAGGGTCGGCCGCCGGTAGGTGAGCTCCAGACGGGCCGTAGGCCCTGGGACGTCCGCGATGATGTTGGCGGCGGCCAGCGCGACGTCGAACGAGGCGGCGAGCACGCCGCCGTGCACACAGCCGGGAGGCCCCTCGTACGCGCGGGTGAAGGTGCCCGTGAGCACGGACTTCGGCGGCTCCAGACGCACCTTCAGGGGCAGCGCCAGCGGGTTGTGCGCGCCGACCACCACGTCGAACGGCATCCGCTCGCCCAGGTCGAACGCGCCCTCGGCCGGCGGGTGCAGGACGGTGGCGGGCGGCGGCGGGTCGGGCACATGGCGCTCCAGCGCGTCGGCGACCGCGTGCAGGGCACGCGCGGCGGCCAGCGTGGCCTCCGGCGGCGCGATCGCGGCGGTGGTCAGCCCGATCAGCCTGCGGACGGCGTCGGCGAGCTCCGCCGAGGCGTCATGCCTGCCCTCCAGCACGGGATGGAAGGCGGAGGAGGCGGGTGCGGGTTCCATGAGGGGTTCCTTCCGGGTCGGCGGCGCGACGGTCGGGGGACGGAGGCCCGGTGGCACCGGGCCGATACGATGTTTCCTGCCTTGAAGAGGGGGACCGCACGTCGATGAGCGAGCGCAGTCTGCGGGAGCAGCGCCGTGAGCGCCGCCGCGAGCTCGGCCGCGACCAGATCCTGGACGTCGCCGAGGTGGTCTTCGCCCGCAAGGGGTTCCACGACGCGTCCCTGCGGGAGATCGCGGAGCTGGCCGAGTACTCCGTCGGCGCGGTCTACGGGTTCTTCAGCGGCAAGGAGGAGCTCTACCGGGAGATCTTCCTGCGCCGTGCCACCGTGTTCATGGCCGGGATGCAGGAGGTGCTCTCCTCTCCGCGCCCGCCGCAGCGGCAGCTGCTGGAGCTCGCCGAATGGCAGGTGGGCTTCTTCCGCGCCCACCCCGAGTACGGAAGGCTGGTGCTGCGCAGCGGCTCGATCGCCTCGGCGCTGACGGGGACGCCCTCCGACGGCGAGATCCTCGCCAACTTCCGGCAGGCCCAGGAGATGCAGGCGGGGCTGTTCCGGCGCGGGCAGAGCCAGGGCGTCCTCAAGGACGGCGACCCGAACCTGCTGGCCCGGATGTTCTCCGGGCTGGTGAGCGCCTTCCAGGCCAGCGAACTGGCGGAGGAGGGGCACGAATCCCAGCCCCTCCCCCTGGCCGCGCTGCTGGAGACGGTGGAGGCCGCCTTCACCGCGCGCCCGTAGCCGGGCCCGGAGGCCCGGCCGGAACGGTGTCAGAGCCTGCCTCCGGTGCGGAACTCCTCCGGCACCCAGGACGGGTCGCGGCGCTCGGCGAACGCCCGTCCGCCCTCCTTCATCTCGTCGTTGTACAGGAGCGCGTCGAACGTCATCCGGTCGACGGCGCCGTAGTTGTCGTTGATGAGCCGCTTGACGTGCAGCCTTGCCTGCGGCGCGGTGCGGGCGATCTGGACGGCGACCTCCTCGGCCACCGCGCGCACCTGGTCGTCGGGCACGACGCGGGTGAACATGCCCCAGTTCTCGGCCTCCCTCGCGGTGACGACACGCCCGGTGAGCAGCATGTCGCGGGCGCGGGCGATGCCGATCTGCGCGGGCAGGTAGGCCGCGTACCCGGTGTCGGCGATCCCGCGGAACAGCTCGGGAGCCCGCACGGTGACGCTCTCCCCCGCCACGGCGACGTCCGAGAGCATCGCGATGAGCAGCCCGCCGCCCTGGGCGATGCCGTTGACCGCCGAGACGACCGGCTTCGGGGAGCGCCGGATCGCCTCGAACGGGGTGGAGTCGATGCCCAGCAGGTCGGGGAAGTCCAGCCAGCGGTCGGGCTCCCTGCCGCGCAGCTCACCGCCCGGCATGAACATGTCGCCGGTCCCGGTGATGATCAGCGCGGCGAGCCCGGGGTCCTTGTTCAGCAGGTCGACCGCCCGCCGGATCCCGAAGTACATGGCGCTGGTCAGCGCGTTGCGCGCCTCGGGACGGTCCACGACGCACCAGGCCAGCGGGCCCTGGCGCTCCAAACGCAGGTAGGGGGTGCCGAGGTCGTCGCCCTTCAGCCCCATCGGCTCGGCGCCCATCAGCGGCGCTCGAACTTCACGCCGGCGGCCTCCCGGTCCCAGGTGGCGGGGGTGACGCCCTCGTCCCTGAGCAGGTTCTTGGTGGCCCTGCCGGTCTGGCTCATCGGCAGCTCTTCTCTGAACTCGAAGTACCGCGGCACCGCGTAGTACGGGAGCTGGTCGATCGACCAGCGGCACAGCGCCTCCTCGGTGAGGGAAGCGCCCTCCTTGAGGACCGCCGTCACCTTGACGTCGTCCTCGCTGACCTCGCTCGCCACCGCGTGCACGCACACATCCTTGACGTCGGGGTGTTCGTGGAACACCTTCTCCAGTTCCCAGCTCGAGATGTTCTCCCCCCGGCGCCGCATGTAGTCGGCCTTGCGGTCGACGAAGAAGAGGTAGCCGTCCTCATCGACCCTGCCGATGTCGCCGGTGTGGAACCACAGGTTGCGCCACGCCTTGATGGTCGCCTCGTGGCGCTGCCAGTAGCCCTCGAACATCACGTGCGGCGCACGGGGACGGCAGACGATCTCGCCGACCTCCCCGACCGGCACCTCGTGGTCGTCGTCGTCGAAGACCTTGACGATGAACGTCTCGGAGTTGACGATGCCGGCCGACCCCGGCTTGCCCTCGCGGCCCGGCGGCAGCCAGGAGATCAGCGACGCCTCGGTGGTGCCGTAGGCGTTGCTGAAGGTGGTGACGCCGAACCGCTCGCGGTAGATCTCGTCGATCTCCGGCGGCATCGGGGCGCCCGTGAGCAGCCGCAGCGTGGTGTTGGCCAGGTCATCGCCCGGCGTGCCCGGCCTCTTCGCCTCCGGGTGGTCGGCGGCCTTGGCCACCAGGATCGCCAGCGAGCCCAGCAGCGAGGCGATCGTGGCGCCGGTGCGGTTCACCTCCGGCCAGAACCCCGAGACGGAGAACCGGCGCGACAGCGCGGCGCGGCCTCCGGTGAGCAGCGTGCCGGTGAGCATGCACGAGATGGCGTTGAAGTGGAAGAGTGGCAGCGGGGACCACACCACGTCCTCGGGTGTGCGGCCCCACGAGGAGATGATCTGCCTGGCGATGGACAGGTGGTAGTTGTGGCTGAGCGCGCAGCCCTTGGAGGGTCCCGTGGTGCCGCCGGTGTAGACGATGGTGCCCAGGTCCGAGGGGCGCACCAGGACGCCGGGCCGGGAGTCGTCGGCGCCCAGCAGGTCGTCCCAGCGGTGGAGGGACCGGCGGCCGCCCGGCGCCGCCGCGCCCCGCTCGCCCACGATCACCACGTGCCGCACGGACTCGATGGTGTCGAGGATCTCCAGGGGGCGTTCGGCGAGGTCGTCCTGGACGATGACGACGGAGGTCGTGGCGTCCGAGAGCTGGTGGCGCAGCATCGGGCCCTTGAGCGCGGTGTTCACCGGGACGCTGATCGCGCCGAGCTTGTGGATGGCGAACCAGGACACGACGGCGGCGGGGCCGTTCTCCAGCATGGTCGCGACCGTGGAGCCGTGCCCGACGCCGAGCTCGGCGAGCGCGTTGGCGACGCGGTTGGCCTCGCGGTCCATCTCCGCCGCGGTGTAGGGGGTGCCGCAGCAGTCCAGGAACCGCCCGTCCGGATCGCCGTCCAGCCGGCGGTCCAGCAGTGCGAGCAGGGTGCTCTGCTCGGCGTTCGCCCAGTCGGACATTCCGCTCTCCTTCAGGGGTGGGTGGCCTGGATATATTATCTAATCTACTTTCTTCGACAAGAGTACCGAGAACCCTTGCCCTCTGGACTGAACTGCTGTTCACTTTTCTGAGACGGAGATTCAGTCCTCGATCACCCACCTCTCGCCCGCCCGAGGAGCACCGTGAACGCCGAAGACATGATCATGATCAGCGTGGACGACCACGTGGTGGAGCCGCCGGACCTCTTCGACGGCCATATCCCCGCCCGGTACAAGGACAGCGCGCCGAAGGTCATCACCAAGAGGGACGGCTCGGACGTGTGGACCTTCAACGGCTCGATCATCCCCAACATCGGCCTCAACGCCGTCGCCGGTCGCCCCAAGGAGGAGTACGGCATCGAGCCGACCGCCTTCGATGAGATCCGGCCCGGCACCTACGACATCCACGAGCGCATCAAGGACATGAACGCCGGCGGCATCCTGGCGTCGATGAACTTCCCCTCCTTCCCCGGCTTCAGCGGCCGCCTGTTCGCCGCCGCCGAGGACAAGGACCTCGCCCTCGCCGTGCTGCGCGCCTACAACGACTGGCACGTCGATGAGTGGGCCGGCACCTACCCCGGCCGCATCATCCCCATGGGGCTGCCCGTCCTGTGGGACGCCGAGGAGTGCGCACGCGAGGTCCGCCGGCTGGCCGCCAAGGGCTGCCACTCCCTCACCTTCACCGAGAACCCCGCCACCCTGGGCTACCCCAGCTTCCACAACGAGTACTGGGACCCGCTGTGGAAGGCGGTCTCGGAGGAGAACGTGGTGGTCTCCATCCACCTCGGCTCCTCCGGCCAGCTGTCGGTGACCGCGCCCGACGCCCCCATCGACGTCATGATCACCCTCCAGCCGATGAACGTCTGCCAGGCCGCGGCCGACCTGCTGTGGTCACGGGTGATCAAGAAGTTCCCCGGCATCAGGTTCGCCCTGTCCGAGGGCGGCACCGGCTGGATCCCCTACTTCCTCGACCGGATCGACCGCACCTACGACATGCACCACCTGTGGACCGGCCAGGACTTCGGCGACAGGCTGCCCAGCGAGGTGTTCCGCGAGCACTTCCTGACCTGCTTCATCTCCGACCCCGTCGGCGTCCAGCTCCGCAACATGATCGGCATCGACAACATCGCCTGGGAGTGCGACTACCCGCACTCGGACTCCTCCTGGCCGAACGCCCCCGAGGAGCTCGCCGCCGTCGCCGCCGGGGTGCCCGACGACGAACTCAACAAGATCACCTACGAGAACGCGATGCGCTGGTACTCCTTCGACCCCTTCGTCGGCGGCCGCACCCGCGAGACCGCCACCGTGGGCGCCCTGCGCGCCGAGGCCGGCGACCACGACGTGAGCATCCGCTCCCGCGACAAGGGCCGCTTCGAGAAGTCCATCGGCATCGAGATGGGCAAACTCGCCCGGCAGGCCACCGCCTGACCTGTTCCTCTGGGGGGCGACCCCCAGACCCCCGAAACCGGGACAGCCGATCCTCGCTTCGCTGCGGTCGCCGGCCTGCTCCTCTGGGGAGCGACCCCCAGACCCCCGAAACCGGGACAGCCGATCCTCGCTTCGCTGCGGTCGTCTGTCCCGGGCCGCCCGGAGGGCTCACTTCTGGGGGGAGTCCTCGCCGTCGTCGAACATGCCGCGGTTGCGGAACAGCTCGACGACGCGGTCGCCCTGGCGGCGGAGCATGGTGGCGTACTCGCGTTCGGCGAGTTCGGGGTAGCCGCGTTCGATGGCGGTGACGATGGCGGCGACGCCCTCGCGCTCGACCTCGGCGGTGCCGGGCACCAGGGCGAAGAAGTTGCCGGGCACGATGTCGGTCATCTGGCGCAGCATGGTGCGCAGCCGCGGCGACTGGGCGGCGTCGATCACCGTGCGGTGGAAGTCGAGGGTGAGCCGGTGCAGGGTGTCGGGGTCCTCGGCCCGCTCGATCTGCTCCTGGAGCACCTTCAGCGGCTCGGCGAGCTCGGCGCCCCTGCGCTCCACGGCACGGCGCACGCCGAACCCGTAGAACAGGCCGTACAGCTCGTAGTGGTCGCGCACCGACGGCTCGTCCAGCGCGTTCACGAAGGCGCCGCGGTGCGGGATGATCGTCGTCCAGCCCTCGCGCTCCAGCGCGATCAGCGCCTCGCGGACCGGGATGCGCGACACGCCCAGGGCCTGGGCGATGGCGTCCTGCGGCACCCGCTGGCCCGGCTTGAGCACCCCGTCGAAGATCAGCCGGCGGACGTAGAGCCGCACCTGCTCGCCACTGCTCATCCGGGACAGGCTGGCGCCCGGCAGCTCGGGCTCCTGTGCCTCGGGCAGGACCTCGGCCGCTGCGGCCCCCTGGCGGCGCGCCATCGCTCTCACGTCCTCGTCTCATGCCTCGCCGGAGCCGGCTCGATGAGCCGTCCCGGCACGCGTTCTGGGAGATGGTCCCCGGTCCATCCGCATCAGGCATAAGATATCAGGCCGGTGGACCGGGACCCGTCGTCTCCGGCCCATCCGGCCTGGTGAAGCGCGTCTCAGGCGGCGTGTCAGACCTCGGGGAGGTCGAGGCCCAGCAGCCGGATGGCGTTGCCCCGGGCGATCTTGTCGATGGACGCCTGGTCCAGGTGCCCGTACTGCAGGGCTGCCTCCTCGCGCGAGCGGGGCCAGGTGCCGTCCTGGTGCGGGTAGTCGGTCTCGAACGTGACGTTGTCCAGGCCCACCTTCTCCAGCAGCTCCACGCCCACGGCGTCCTTGAAGAAGCAGCTGGTGATCTGCCGGTAGTAGTACGTCGAGGGCCGCTCGGGGCAGTTCTCCTGGCCCTGCGCCCAGCCGCGGTGCGTCTCCCAGACGTCGTCGATCCGCTCCAGCAGATAGGGGATCCAGCCGATCTGGGCCTCGGCGTACAGCAGCTTCAGGTCGGGGAAGCGGTGCAGCACGCCGGAGAACATGAAGTCGGTCATGCTGGCGACGCTGTTGCCGAAGATGATCGTGGCGCCGACCGGGGGCGGGGCGTCGGCGGAGGGCTGCGGCGTCCTGGTGCCCGAGCCGATGTGCATCGACACGACGGTGCCGGTCTCGGCGCAGGCGGCGAAGAACGGGTCCCAGTACCGGGAGTGGATGCTGGGCAGGCCCAGATAGGAGGGCAGCTCGCTGAACGCCACGGCCCGCACACCGCGCGCGGCGTTGCGGCGGACCTCGGCGACGGCCAGGTCCACGTCCCACAGCGGGACGATGCACAGCGGGATGAGCCGGCCCCCGCTGGAGCCGCACCATTCCTCCACCATCCAGTCGTTGTAGGCGCGCACCGACAGCCCGGCCAGTTCCCGGTCCTGGCCCCACAGGAAGATCTGGCCGCAGAAGCGCGGGTAGTTGGGGAAGCACATCTGCGCCTGGACGCCGTTGACGTCCATGTCCTTCAGCCGCTCGGAAGGGATGTAGCAGCCCGGACGCATGTCGTCGTAGGTGATGCCCTCGTTGGTGACCTCGTCGGCGGGCACGCCGGCGGCGGCGATGTACTTCTTGATCTGCGTCATCACGCCGTCGTAGTTCCACCAGGCCACGTCCGGGCCCTCGGTGCCGGGCGCCTCCACGTACTTGCCGTCGACGAGCTCGACGTCGCCTGCCGGGGCGTGGACGATGCGGGGCCCGCGGTCGCGGAAGCGGGCGGGGAGCCGGGAGCTCCACACGTCCGGCGGCTCGACGACATGGGCGTCCACGTCGATGAGCCGGGGGATCTTGGCAAGCCGGGCGTCGAGCACGTCCGGACGGATGATCTGCTCCGTCACGAGACCCTCCTAATATTGGATTCTATATACAGAGTAGGCGACGCCGCCGCCGCAGGCGAGTCCCCGGAGCTGTGACGTCAGGCGGACGCCGGGTCGAAGGTCTCCGCCGCGATCCGCGCGGTCGGGGGGGGGGGGGGGGGCGGGGGGGGGGGGGCGCG
>JAFACJ010000881.1 GCA_023425615.1 Actinomycetes bacterium | reverse complement strand
ACGCCATCCCGAATGCGCCGAGCAATTCCGCTGCCTCTGCGCACGGTGTTGTCGTCGGTAACGATTGGAGACGTCCGGGTACCGAGTTTTTCACGCCCCGCCTACCCTGAGGAAATGCGCAATTCGTAGTTCCCTGTTTTTGAGGCGCGGGCGGTGGGGGCGTGGCCGAGCTCTTGAGCGGGCATCCGCAGGACGGCGGTCGGGGGACCGTCGATCCGGCCGGGCGGACGGGGCGGGTGCTGCCGGAGCCGCCGACGGACGAGGAGAAGTACTCCTATGTCACGCGGCGCGTGTGGGTGCTGAACCTGACCTCGATGATCAGCTTCACCTGTATGGCGGTCAGCCAGTACCGCCTGGTCAGGCATGATCTGTGGGCGCTGCTCCTGGTGCCCTTCCTCGCCTTCACGCTGCTGTACTACCTGATCTCGCTGCGGGTGAACCTGAGCCGCGGGAACTTCGACCTGGCCGCGCACCGGCGGCTGGTGGAGGGCTGGTCGCCGCCGAGCCACCCGGACGTCGACATCTTCCTGCCGATCTGCGGCGAGTCGCTCGACGTCCTGGCCAACACCTGGTCGCGGGTGTGGAAGCTGGTCGAGGACTATCCGGGGAGGGCGGTGCCCTTCGTCCTCGACGACGCGGGCAGCACCGCGGCGCGGAGGCTGGCGCGCAGGTTCGGGTTCCGCTACGCGTCGCGGCCCGACCGCGGCCGGTTCAAGAAGGCGGGGAACCTCCAGTACGGGTTCCGCAACTCCGGCGGCGCGTACATCCTCATCCTCGACGCCGACTTCGTGCCGCGCTCGGACCTGCTCGCAGAACTCCTGCCCTATCTGGAGGAGGACCCGAGGCTGGCGATCATCCAGTCACCCCAGTACTTCCGGGTCAGGGACGAGCAGAACTGGCTGGAGCGCGGCGCGGGCGCGGTGCAGGAGCTGTTCTACCGGTCGGTCCAGGTCTCGCGGCAGAACGCGGACGCGGCGATCTGTGTCGGCACCTGCGCGGTGTACCGGCGGGCGGCGCTGGAGGAGAACGGCGGCACCACCCTGATCGAGCACTCCGAGGACGTGCACACCGGTTTCGATCTGCGCGCCCTGGGCTGGGACGTCAGGTACGTCCCGCTGGCGCTCTCGGCGGGGATGTGCCCCGACGGGGTCGAGGCGTTCCACTTCCAGCAGTACCGCTGGTGCATGGGCTCGATGAGCCTGCTGAAGAGCCGGAAGTTCTGGACGGCACCGATGCGCACGGTCTCCCGGCTGTCGTACTTCTCGGGCTTCTGCTACTACATCCACACGGCGCTCTTCACGCTCGCCGCACCGGTCCTGCCGATCACGCTGCTGCTCGTCCGGCCCGATCTGTTCAAGGTCGAGTACGCCGTCTGGCTGCTGCCGAGCGTCCTGTACATCTCGGTGATCTTCCCCTACTGGCACCGCGTGCCCTACCGGCTGGAGGCGTGGTCGGTGCGCGCCCTGTACGGCTGGTCGCACTTCTTCGCCATCCTCGACCTGCTCCGCGGCCGGCCCGAGGGCTGGCGGGCGACCGGATCGGCGGCCGGGAGCCGCCGCGTCGGCAGGCTGCGCTGGAGCGTCCTGGGCTGGAGCGCCACCACCTCGGCCGCCTGGTTCGCGCTCGCGACCTGGCGCAGCCTCGCCTTCAGCCCCGCCGACTACGGGCTCGTCGTGGGGACCGGCCTGTTCAGCCTGCTGGTCTTCGGCCGGATCCTCATCCAGCCGAGGGCTTGCCCGTGACCGCCCTCGCGCGGGCCGTGGCGCCGGTCGCGGCGGTGCCGCGGGTCTGGCCGGCCAGGGCGATGCTCGCGGTGATCCTCGCCGTCCAGACGGCGTTCACGCTCGGCCTGGAGAACACCGCCTTCCAGGACGAGGCGCTCTACCTCTACGTCGGGCGGCTCGACGACGGCGACCGGCTCGCCTACCACGCCACCTACTTCTCGGGCACGCCGCGCCTCTATCCGGCGCTGGCGGCGTGGGTGGACGGCTGGGCCGGGCTGGAAGGCGCCCGTGCGATCAGCCTGGCGGCCATGCTCGGCACGACCGCGCTGCTGTACTCGTTCACCGCCCGCCTGTTCGACCACCACGCGGGGGTGGCCGCGGCGGCCTGCTACGCGGTTCTGGAGTCCACGCTCACCCTCGGCAGGCTCGCCACCTACGACGCCTCCAGCGTGTTCCTGCTGGCGCTCGCGGCGTGGCTCGCGGTGCTGCCTCGCCGGACGGGTCCGCTCCTGGCGGGGCCCGTCTGCGCGCTGGCGTTCGCCGTCAAGTACGCCTCGGCCCTCTACCTTCCGGTCATCGCCGGGCTCGCGGTGCTGGCCGCGGTGCCACGGCTCGGGTGGCCCAGGTCCCTTCTCCGCGGCGTCCTCCTCGTGCCGCCCGCGCTCGCGGGAGGCGCCGCGCTCCTGGTCTACGGCGGCGTCCTCCAGGGGTTCGCGGCCACGACGCTCGCCCGCCCGCGCGGCTCGGAGACACCGCCGCAGGTCCTCCTCGCGGCGGGGAAGTACATCGGCTTCTTCCTGCTGCTGGGGGTCCTGGGCGCGGTCCACCTCGTGCGCGGCGCGGGGCCGGACCTCGGTTCCCGGACGCGCCGTGCCGCGCTCGCCCTCCTGCTCGTGGCCGCGGGATGCCTCGCCCCCGCCTTCCAGGCGCGCGGGCACACCTGGGTCGCCCTGCACAAGCACGTCGGCTACGGAGCCCTGTTCACCGCGCCGCTGGTGGGGCTCGGAGTCCGCCGGCTCGTCGGACGGCATCTGCGCAACGTCCAGTTCGGGATCGCCGCCTGGATCGGGCTCTTCGTCATCGGCACCACCCAGGCACGCGCGGTCTTCGACGACTGGCCGGACTCCACGACGCTCATCCGGCTGCTGGAGGCCGAGACCCGGCCGGGTGAGCGCTATCTGGCCTCGGTGCCCCAGATCCCGATCTACTACCTGGGCCGCGACCGCACGAGCGAGGGGCAGTGGGCCAGCACCTACAACTTCAAGCGCCCCGCGGCCATCGGGGAGGCCGAGTACGACATGATCATCCTTGACTCCGGTATCGCCACCGAGGTCAACGCCGTGATCGAGCGGGAGCTGGCGCGCAGTCCCGACTACCGCTTCCGGGTGCGGCTGCGCTATGACCGCGGGCATCTGCACGGACAATACGTGATCTGGGTGCGGCGCTGATGCGGGCGCTCGCCGCCCTGCCGGCGGCCCTGCTGACGGTCCTGCTGGCGGTCCTCACCGGCGCGGGGTGCGGGATCGTCGAGGAGCAGCCCGAGCACCGCGCCCTGACCAGCGTCGTGCCCTACGACGTCAGGCTGCTGCTGGACCCGCCGGGGAAGTACCTCGGGATCACCTACCCCAACGCCGACGACCAGAGCGCCGACGCCGAGGTCTTCGCCCTGAAGACGGGCCGCGAGCCCAACATGATCGGCTACTTCGTGGCCTTCGGCGACCAGCCGCGGCCCGCCCGGCTGGCGGAGATCTGGTCGGGCGGCGCACTGCCGATGATCTCCTGGGAGCCGCACGGCGTACCGCTCACGCAGATCGCGGAGGGGCGGTACGACCGGTACATCGTGAAC
>JAFACJ010000940.1 GCA_023425615.1 Actinomycetes bacterium | reverse complement strand
CCCGAGGGCCGCGCCGACGCAGAGGCCGATGCCGAGCTCGGCCAGCGCCCTCCCCAGGCCCGGCGCGCCGTGGACTCCCTCCGCCGACGCGGCACCCGCGAGGGCGAACATGACCACCGGGGTGGCGATCCCGTCGTTGAGCCCGCTCTCCACGGTGATCAGACGCCGGATGCGCACGGGCACGACCCGGTTGGTCACCACCGCGAGCCCCAGCGCGGCGTCGGTCGGCGCCAGGGCCGCGCCCACCAGCAGGGCGAGCCAGATCCCCAGGCCGGGGAAGAACCAGAGCGCCAGACCCCAGCCCGCCAGCACCGTCAGGGGCAGACCGATACCCAGCAAGCGGGCATAGATCCCCATATCTGCCTTCATCTCACGCCAGGGGACACCCGCTGCATCGGAGAACAGCACCCAGACCAGGGTGACCTCGACCAGCGGCCTGAGCTTCTCCGGAGCGGCGGGCCCGGAGACGAGCCCCGCCGCGGCCAGCAGCGCCCCGACCACCACGAAGACGATGGGGGCGGTGAGATCCGCCCGCTCCAGACGGGAGGAGACGACACACCAGAGAAAGATCGCGACCATGACGATCATGACGGTTGCCACGCCCACGCCCCCTCCCCTCTCTCCCCTCCTTCCCCCGCTCCGCCCCGTTCCTCCCGTCGGCGGCGCCTCCGGCCGGCCGACCCCGAGTACCCGGACTACCGCCGCCGGAGCCTCTCCCGCCGGAACGCGGTGGGCGTCTGCCCCGTGTAGCCCTGGAAGGCGCGGCTGAACGCGCTCGCGCTGTCGAACCCGACGGCCGTGGCGACGCCCAGCACGGTGCCCTCGTCTCCGACCAGCAGCGTCATGGCGTGCAGGAGCCTGCTGTGCAGCAGGTACTGGCGCCATGACATGCCGGTCGCCGCGTGGAACCGGCGGCGCAACGTGCGCTCGGAGACCGCCACGGCACGGCAGACGTCCTCCAGCGAGACCGAGTCCAGATGCGCGTCGGTATGCCGCATGACCGCCGTGATCAGGGGGTCGGAACTGGCCGGCAGATAGAAGGGCCGCTCATGGTCCAGCCATTCCAGGACCATTCCGGCCAGCGCCTCGAAGTAGGCGTCGGCGACGGCGTCACTCGCCGGACGGCCGATCGGCCACCGCGCGGCGTAGATGACCATCTCGCGCAGGACCGGCTCCACCGGCAGGACCCGGGCACGGGCCGCGGTGTCGCGCACCAGCGCGGGATCGAAGAACACCGAGACGGTCCTCGCCTTGTCGAAGGAGGTCCTGTGCGCGAGCCCCGCCGGGATCCACACCGCCTGCCGTGACGGAAGGCGGTAGCGCGCCGTCGCCGTCTCCACCTCGACGATCCCCTCGAAGGCGTACTCCAGCTGGTGCAGGTCATGGCGATGCCACGACGTGTCGGCGGTGTCGCCCTCGAACGGGTAGGACCCGGCGGCGACCCCCGCCCTGGAGCGCAGGGACACCAGCCGCGCCTTGGCCGCGGAGGGCAGCGAGTCGGCCGCCGCTGCAAAGCCGGTCATACCCCCACCATGAACTAATGACGGCATGATCTCCATTCCTCACCAGAACCTCCCCCACTCGGAGGCCGTGCGCTTCTCGGAGGCCGCGCGATGAACAAGTCACACCTGACCTACCTGTCCAGCCCGCAATGGGCGCACGCCCTGCGCACCGAGCTGCTGCCCTGGCTGCGGGAGACCGCCGACCTCGGCGACGACGTGCTGGAGATCGGCCCCGGCTACGGCCTCACCACGGAACTGCTCCTGCAACTGGCGCCCCAGGTCACCGCCGTCGAGATCGACCCCGCCCTCGCCGCCGAGACACGGCTCAGGCTCAACGGCAAGCCCGCGGAGGTCATCGAAGGCGACGCCCTCACCCTGGACCTGGCGTCCGGCCGGTTCTCCGCCGCCACCTGCTTCTCGATGCTGCACCACCTGGCGTCACCCGAGGCGCAGAACCGGCTGTTCACCCGCCTGCACCACGCCCTCCGCCCCGGCGCGACGCTCCTGGGGGTCGACTCCATCGACACCGACCTGATCCGCCAGGGCCACATCGACGACACCTACGTCCCCCTCGACCCCGACACCCTGGGCCGGCGGCTCCAGGACGCGGGCTTCACCGACACCACCGTGAACCAGGTGAGCGAACACCAGTTCCGCTTCACCGCGAGGAAGCCCGGCAAGCCGTAACGCGGCACGAGGCGGGGTGGCGTTCCAAGGGCGGGGCGGGGAACAGCCGGGGCGTGCAGAGCATTCGTGAAGGGAGTACGCACGCCGCACCGGCTCAGGGCATCAGATCAGACGTTCCAGAGCTGGATCGCCTTGACGACCTTGCCCTTGTCGTCGAAGCGCAGACCCCACAGGTCAGCGCCCGGCTTGCCGGTGGCCGCCTTGCGCAGGCCACGGAAATCCGTCTTGCGCAGGACCATCCCGTCGGTCTTCTTGTCGAAGACCAGCACGCAGAAAGTGGCGTTCCGCGCGATGACCCGGGTCCTCTGCGGACCGTAGGGCTTCCAGAGGACCCCGTCGTTGTCGTCGTGGTTCCCGACCGACTTGACCCAGCGCCCCTTCAACGCCCCGTACCGGTACTTCTTCGCGGGCGAGAGAACCCCGCCCTTGCGGATCTCCATCCGCTTGTCGTACCTCATCGCCCCGTCCGACTGGTCACAGACCTTGTCGGACGGACGGGCCTCCGCCGGACCGGCGACGGCCAGCGGAACGAGCAGGAAGGCCGCCGCGACGGCGACCAGGGTTTTGCGCATGGAGCTCCCTCACAATCGAATGCCTGCGAGATCCGATGCACAGGGGAGTGCTGAGGTTCACCCGGACTTCGCCCCGGTGTGCTCGGCCATGGGGGACGCAGAGGCGTACGGGCCCTGCTCGCGGGTGAACGGGACGAGGGCGAGCCAGATCAGTGCCGCGCCCACCGGGAGCAGGTCCAGCTCGAGCGTGATGGCGACGAAGCCGAGGACGACCAGGACGGGGCTCAGGGCGGCCGCCGTCTTCCGTCCCGGGGTGATGACCGCGAACTGGACGAGCAGCGCGACCAGCCCCGCCATGAAGAACACCGGGCCGATGTCGTAGAGCGCCTGGGGGAGTACGGCGGGGACGTCCGCGTACCGGTCGGCGAGCATGCTCTTCTCGGCCTTGTCCGCGGCTTGCAGGCCGACGACGATGTCGATGATCGCGACGCGGACGAACGTCACCAGTCCGAAGGCGGCGACCGCGGTCATGGCGCCCGCCGTGACCCGGCGTATGGCACCACCACCGGCCGTGTCACGGATACGGCGGTACACGCCCGCGATCACCCCTCCGTACAGCAGAAGGGAACCGAGGAAGATCAGATGGCCCACCGTCCAGGCGGGTCCCGGCCCGTGCTGTCCGTCAAGGCCGTCGATGAGCCGGACGACACCGTACGCGAGCATCAGGGCGGGGGCGAGGTGGAAGGCGATCCTGGTCATGAGCGGTTCTCCTGGAGTCCGAGACCTGCGTTCTTACGCTCTCGATCCTCGGAGAACCGGCGGCCGGACGGATCGCCGCCACGAGCGATCTTCGGGCATCGGTGACGCGGGGGAGAACCGGGGCGCGACTCCCCCGCGCGACGGAGCCGCCCTCAGGAGGGCTCGATCAGCCGTGTCTCGTACGCGGCGATCACGGCCTGGACGCGGTCGCGGATGCCGAGCTTGGCCAGGACGTTGCTCACGTGGGTCTTCACGGTGTGCTCGCTGACGACCATGGCCGTGGCGATCTCCGCGTTCGACAGGCCGCGGCCGAGGAGGCGCAGGGTCTCGCGCTCCCGTTCGGTCAGGACCGACAGGCGGTCGGAGGCGGTCGTGCCGGCGCGCGGGCGGTTGCGCGTGAGGTCGGAGATGAGGCGGCGGGTGACGGTGGGCGCGAGCAGCGACTCCCCCGCCGCCACCACCCGTACCGCGTGCACGAGGTCGTCGCGGCGCACGTCCTTGAGCAGGAACCCGCTCGCGCCCGCGTAGAGCGCGTCGTAGACGTAGTCGTCCTGGTCGAACGTGGTGAGCATGATCGCGCGGGTCCGGGTCCCGGCGCACACGGCCTTCGCCGCCTCGATCCCGTCCAGGCCCGGCATGCGGATGTCGAGCAGCACGACGTCGGGGTCGTGCTCGCCCACGGCGGCGATCGCGGCGGCGCCGTCGCCCGCCTCGCCCACCACCTCGATGTCGGGCTGCGCGTTCAAGATCATCGCAAAGCCGCTGCGGACGAGTTCCTGGTCGTCGGCGAGCACCACCCGGATCACGCGGCCGCCCTCACGACGTAGGGAAGACGTGCCAGAACCCGGAACCCGCCGCCCGGCAGGGGCCCGGCCTCGGCCGCGCCGCCGCAGGCGGCGACGCGTTCACGGATGCCGATGAGGCCGTCGCCGCCCCGCCGCCAGCCCGGATCGCCTTCGTCGTGGCCCCGCCCGTCGTCGGTCACCGTGATCTCCAGTTCGTGGTCGGTCCAGCGGAGCCGGACCTCGGCCGTCCGCGCGTCGGCGTGCTTCAGCGTGTTGGTGAGCGCCTCCTGCACGATGCGGTAAGCCGCCAGGTCGGCGTCGGAGGGAAGGTCACGGCTCGCTCCCTCGACCGTGAGCCGCACATGGACCCGGGTGCGGTTGACATGCTCGACCAGGCCGGGCAGCGCGCCGATGGTCGGCTGGGGCGCGCGTACACCGTGGTCGCGCTCCTCCTTGAGGACGCCCAGCGTGCGGCGCAGCTGCGCCATCGCGTCCCGGCCCGCGTCGGCGATCGCGTCGAAGACCCGTTCGGCACGGTCGGGATCGGAGCGGACCACCACCGGACCGGCCTCGGCCTGGACGATCATGATGCTGACGGCGTGCGCGAGCACGTCGTGCATGTCACGGGCGATGCGGGCGCGTTCCTCCGCCGCCGCCCGCGCCGCCTCGGCCTCGCGTTCACGTTCGAGCTGCGCGGAGCGTTCCACCAGCGCGTTCGACCGCTCCCGCGCGGTCCGCGCCAGCGTCCCGAGCAGGAACGCCGTCATGGGCAGGAGCAGCGTGAACATGAACTCGCCCGCGTCGTTCTTCTTGATGAGCAGCGCGCCGGGCGGGATCGTCGCCACGAGCACGCCGATGAGGCCCCAGCGCTGCCAGCGATGCCGCCCCAGGTCGGCGAGGGTGTAGATGGCCACCAGCGCGCCGTACTGCAACATCTGGCCCGGCCGGTGATACAGCGACACCCCCATGGCGAAGCACGCCACGACCAGCGCGATCGCGAACGGCGCCCGCCGCCTCCACACGAGCGGCACGACCGTACCGAGGTTGAACACCACACCGAGCGGCGTCACCTCCGGCGCCGTCGCGAACGGCACGAACACCGGGACGGCGACCGCCACGGCGACCAGCACATCCGCAAGACGGCCACCACCCGCCCGCGACCACCGCCACAACCGCACGGGCAGACCGAAACCCCGAAACCGATCCGACATCCACCCAGTATCACCCGCCACACGACATCTCGGTCGTACGAGGGATTCCCGGCTCCGGCGATCCACGGCGGTCACGGCGAAGTGACGGAGGCGGTGGGGGCGGGTCGCCCTCACCGCCTCCGCCGGGCCCTTGTGTTCTGAGTCGCCCCTCAGGACGGGCCGTAGAGCACCAGGACGTTGCCGTCCGGGTCGTGGAGGAGGGCGCGGCGCTCGTGGCCGCCTTCGGTGACGGGGGCGACCGTGGCTCCTGCGGCGCGTAGGGCGTCGGCCGTTCCGGTGACGTCGGGGACCTTCAGGGCCAGGGCGGGCAGGCCCGGGACCGGCTGCTCGGAGGGCGCGGCGAGCGCGATCGTGATGCCGCCGCCGTCGAGGACGGCGTAGCGGGTCCCGTCCTGGAATCTGACCTTGAGGCCCAGGACGTCGCGGTAGAAGGCCAGGGCCGTCTCGATGTCGGCGACGGGCAGGAGGATCTGTCCCGCTCTGATGGCCTCTGCCTTGTTCGTCTCCGTCATGCGGGAGTCTCCTTGAAGTGGGGCATGACCTCACGGGCGAACCGCTCGACGATGCCGTGCGACACCTCGGGCGGGCAGCCCAGCCACTGGACGCGGAAGACGAAGTGGTCGAAGCCCGCGGCGGCGAAGTCGCGGATCCTGGCGGTGATCTCCTCGGGGGTGCCGAAGAACAACGCCTTGTCGCAGATGTCCTGCCACATCGACTCGAAGTAGTCCATGCCGTACTGGACGTAGGAGGAGTAGGAGCGGCGGGCGTACTCCCCGGCCAGGGCGAACGCCTCCTCGCGGGAGTCGGCGAGGCACAGGTCGCGCTGGATCGGCCGGGTGAGCGCGGCGCCCGCGGGGCCGCTCTCCCGCCGGTGCTCCTCCAGGTTGCCGACCGCCCAGTTGCGCTTGACGTTGGAGGGCGCCAGCCACGAGTAGCCGTGCCGTGCTGCCTTGCGGATGCCGACCGGGCCGTTGGCGCCGACCCAGATCTCCGGACGCGGCCTCCCGTAGGGCAGGACGCTGCACCGGACGCCGTCGAGCCGGAAGTGCTCGCCCTCGTGGTGCACCTCCTCGCCGGTCCACAGCTTCTCCATCACCTCCAGCGCCTCGAACATCCGCGACGAGCGCCGCTTCAGGTCGAGGCCGAAGGAGGCGAACTCATCCTCGCGGTAGCCGGCGCCGACCCCGAGGACGAACCGCCCGCCCGACATCTGGTCGAGCGTGGCGACCTCCTCGGCCCAGTGCACCGGGTGGCCGAGCGGGAGGATCAGGATGCCCGTGCCGAGCGCCATGTCCCCGCTGTGCTCGATGATCCGGCTGAGCAGCGGCAGCGGCTGCGGTGTCGCGAGGTTCGACAGGTAGTGGTGGACGCCGAAGACCGAGTCGTACCCGGCGTCGCGCACGTGCTGCACGAGGTCGACGAGTTCGCCGATCCGCGCCCTGACGTCCTCGCCCTTGGCGTACTGGTGGTCGAGGAGGATGCCGAAGCGCAAGGGTCAGCCCTGCCCGCCGTCGCGGGAGCGGCGCTCGCTCAGCCGGAAGTAGGGCGCGACCATGTTGTCGCGGTCGGCCAGTGCCTGCGCGATGCCCTTCTCACGGCGCTGCTTGAGGAAGTTCCAGTCGCCCTCCTCGAAGGAGACGTTGGTGGCCCAGCCGTGGCCGACCCAGCCCGTCATCGCGCCGAGGCCCTTGCCGCGCGCCTCCATGACGACCTGCATCATGGCCTTGCCCATCATCAGCGAGTCCAGCGGCGTGACCGCGATCGCCTCGGCGTAGTCGTCGACCCACCGCTGCAGTTCCTCGTGCGGCACGACCTTGGTGACCAGGCCGGCCTGCTCGCCCTCCTCGGCGCCGAGCGGGCGCATCGTGAGCATGAGGTCCTTCATCTTGGTGAGGCCCAGCTTCTCGATCCAGTGGTACATGTCCTGCGGGGCGGGACCGAGGTACCGGAAGGCGGGGTGGGTGAAGCGCGCGTCCGGGGTGGCGATGACGATGTCGCAGGACAGCGCGATCTGGAAGTGGCCGCCGTAGCAGTAGCCCTGCACCTGGCAGATCGTGGCCTTCAGCGACTCCACGATCGGGCGGGTGAAGCCCGACGTGAGCACGTTGCGGTCGGGCAGGATGCGCTGGCGCTGGGCGGGGCGGCGGCGCGAGGCCTTGTCGGTGCCGCTGCGGTAGCCGATGTAGTGGCCGAGTTCGGCGGCGTCGGCGCCGGTGCCGAAGTGCTTGCCCTCGCCCTTGAAGACGATCACCTTGACGCGGTCGTCGGTCTCGGCCTCGCGGACGAGGTCGCCGACGCGCTCGAACGCGGCGACGGGGATGGCGTTCAGCGTCTCGGGCCTGGCGAAGGTGATGGTGGCGACCGAGCGCTCGGCGTCGACGTCGTACCGCACGTACTTCTCCAGGAGCGCGGGGTCGACCGTCATGTTCTCGACGTCCCACTGCTCGGAGAGCATCTCGGCTTCGGTCTTCTTCATATCTCAGCCCTTCTTAATACCGTCCGGTCGGAATGTACGATGTGCCATGTGTCACTGTCAAGGGGCCGCGCGGGCGGCGCCCGCCTTCAGGCGAAGGCGGGCATCACCTCGCGGGCGAACAGGTCGAGCGAGCGCCGTGCCTGCTCGACGGGCATCCCCAGCCACATCGGCCGGAAGATCAGGTGGTCGAACCCGAGCGCCTCATAGCCGCGGATGCGCTCGATGAGGTCCTCGGGCGAGCCCAGCAGCAGCGTGTGCCGGACCAGCTCGTCGAACCTGTCGCGCTGCCAGCGCAGCGCGGGGTACTCGGCGTAGGAGTAGTACTCGCGGCGCGCGTGAGGCAGCGCCTCTTCCACGGCCCGCTCGGTGGTCGGCGCGCAGTACAGCTCCACCCCGATCGGCCGGTCCACGGGGGTCCTGCCGTACTCCGCCAGCGCCGCGTCGTAGACGGCGAGGTGGTCGGGGAGGTAGCGCGGATTGGGCGAGTTGCCCGGCGCGTACCAGCCGTCGCCCAGCCGTGCCGCGCGGCGCACCGCCTTCTTGCCGCCCGCGCCGACGTAGATCGGCGGGCCGCCCTTCTGCAGCGGCGGGACGCCGCAGCGCGCGCCACGGAGCGAGAAGAACTCGCCGTCGAAGTCGACGGTCTCGCCCGACCACAGCGCCTTGATGAGCCGGATGCCCTCGTCGAGCCTGCGGAACCTACTGTCCATGTCGACGCCGAGCGCCTGGAACTCGTGCTCCCGGTACCCCGCCGCGACGCCGAGGGACACCCGGCCGCCCGAGAGCTGGTCGAGGGTGGCGAACTCCTCGGCGACGTGCACGGGGTGGAACAGCGGCAGGAGCAGGATGCCGCTGCCGATCCGCATCTCGCCGCTGCAGTCGATGAGCCGCGCCATCATCGAGATCGGCTGCGGGGTGGCGAGGTTGGACAGGAAGTGGTTGATCGTCCAGACCGAGTGGTAGCCCAGGTTCGCGGCGTGCTCGACGAGGCCGCTCAGCTCCCGCAGCCGGGTGCGCAGGTCGTCCTCGAACGGGTACTGGTGCGGGGCCATGATGCCGAACTTCACCGGGCCGCCCCTTCCGCGACCGCGGCCGGCGCCGCGGCGTCGCCGGTCTGGCGGCTGACCTTGCCGGTGGCGCTGCGCGGGATCTCCGCGACGAACACCACCGAGCGCGGCGCCTTGAAGTGGGCGAGCCGCTCCCTGGCCAGGGCGACGAGACGGGCGGCGAGTTCGTCGTCGGAGACGGCCGGGTCGGGGGCCCGCACCACCTCGGCGCGCGGGATCTCGCCCAGCCGCTCGTCCGGGACGCCGATGACGCGGAGGTCGGCGACCAGCGGGTGCGCCCGCAGCTCCTCCTCGATCTCCTCGGGCCAGACCTGGAACCCGCCGCACTTGATCATGTCGCGCTTGCGGCCGACGAGGAACAGCACACCGTCGGGGTCCACGTAGCCGATGTCGCCGGAGTGGACCCAGCCGTCGCGGACCAGCGCGGAGGTGGCCTCCGCGTCGTCCACATAGCCCTTGGCCATGCTGGTGCGCACGACGATCTCGCCGGGCTCGCCCGCGGGCAGCGCCGCCCCGTCGTCGCCGCGCACCTCCAGTTCGACGCCCGGATAGACGCGGCCGGCCGAGCCCGGCTTCCACAGCCCGGCGCGCATGTCGGCCGACGTCCAGCCCGCCACGTGCCCGGTCTCGGTGGAGCCGTAGTTCATGACGATGGGGACGCCGTAGCGCTCCTCGAACCTGCGCCGCAGGTGCGGGCCGAGCGCCTGTCCCGCGATGAGGACCGAGCGCACCGACCCCAGGTCCAGCGCCTCCTTCGCGTGGACGAGGTCGAACAGCATCGTCGGCAGCAGGAACAGGTTGTCGAAGCGGTGCCGCGCGAGGAGCGTCCGGAGAGTCTCGACGCGGAAGCGGTCCCACAGCACGACCGAGCGGCCCACCCGGAAGGCGAACAGCAGCGAGTGCTGGCCGCCGCTGTGGAAGAGCGGCAGCGCGATGAGGTTCGGCGCGACGCCCTCGGCGACCGGCGGGTAGGGCCCCTCGCGTCCGGTGGAGACCCGGGCGAGCCGCGCCAGGGACTCCTGGACGCCGCCGTGCGTGACGCTGACGGCCTTGGGGCTGCCGGTCGTGCCGCCGGTGAACAGGATGCACGCCTCCTCGTCGGCGGCGACCTCGACCGCGGTGACGGCCTCGGGGGCGCCCGCGCCGAGCGGGGTGCGGCCCGGCACGTCCGCCCCGTCGACGACGAGGGCCGCGATCCCGGTCCTGGCTGTCGCCTCGTCGAGGGCGGCCGTGGCGTGGTCGTCGGCGACGAGGAGCCGGGGCCGGGTCTTGCCCAGCGACTCGGCGAGCTCCGCCCCGTTGTACAGGCCGCTGATCGTCACCGGGACGGCACCGAGCTTCCATGCCGCGTACAGCAGCCGGACGATGTCGGGGCCGTTCCTGGTGTAGATCGCGACGCGGTCGCCGCGGCACACCCCGTGCCTGGCGAGGGCACGGGCGACCGCGCCGATCTCGCCTTCCAGCTCGGCGAAGGTCCAGGCGCGGCCGTCCTCGTGGGTGAGCGCCGTCCGCCCGCCCGCCTCGGCGGCGCGCAGTTCCAGGTCGCGCGCGAGATTCACATCAGACTCCTTCGTATTTCACCGCGTCGCTCAGCCGACGTGCGGGAGGACTTCCTCGCCGAACCTGCGGATCTGCTCCATGGCCTGGTCGTGCGGCATGCCCATGAACTGGAGCCGGAGCGACAGGTGGGTGACGCCGTGCTCGCGCTCCAGGTGGCGGATCCGCCCGATGACCCGGGCGGGGTCTCCGACCAGGCAGTCCTCGGCGATGAAGCGGTCCACGTCCAGGCCCTGTGCGGTGTCCCAGGACCTGTAGCCCGCGTACTGCCGCTCCAGGTACGGCTTGATGAGCGCGACGGCCTCCTCGGCGGTGGGCGCGACGCAGGCCTCGCGGCTCATCGGGTAGGCGCGGTCCAGGGAGTGGCCGTGGGCGCGCAGTTCGGCGCGGTAGAGGGCGAGCCGTTCGGCGATGGCCTCCTCGCCGCCCTCGGGGCCCATGAGCCACGGGGCGTCGAGGCGGGCCGCGCGCCGGATCGCGGGCTCGGCGAACGCGCCGATCCACAGCGGCGGACCGCCGGGCTGGACCGGGCGCAGCGCCAGATGGGCGTTCTCGACCTCGCCCCAGCTGCCCTGGGCGGTGACCTTCTCCCCCGCCCACAGCGCGCGCAGCAGCGTGACGTACTCGCGCAGCCGCGTGATCCTGTCGCCCCACGCGACGCCGAACGCGTCGCACTCGCGCCTGCGGTAGCCGGCGCCGAGCCCGACGGTGATCCGGCCGCCGCTCAGCACGTCGAGCGTGGCGAGTTCCTCGGCGAGCGCGATCGGGTTGTACAGCGGGGCGAGCAGGATGCCGAAGCCGATCCGCACCCGCTCGGTGGCGTGGGCGAGGTAGCCCGCGAGCTGGAGCGGCTGGAGGAAGGCCGAGCGGGCGAGGTAGTGGTGCCCGAGGTAGACGGTGTCGAAGCCGAGCCGGTCGGCGAGGACCGCCTGCTCGGTGATCGCCGCGAGCCCTTCGGTCGCCGAGGCGTCCGGTTCGAACTGGGCGCTGAGGAAGACGCCGACGCGCATCAGACGGCCGCCCCGGCCGGGATCTCGGCGGCGCCGCGGAACTGCGGGATCACTTCGGCGGCGAAGGTCTCCATCGAGCGCAGGGCCTCCTCGCGACGCAGCGACGGGATGCGCATCCAGGATATGTAGTGGTTGATACCGAGCTGGTCGCGCAGTTCGGCGACGGTCTCGGCGACCCGCTGGGGGGTGCCGAAGTTGCCGCCGTGGGTGAGGGTCTGCTCCAGGGTGAGCAGCCGGATGTTCTCGGCGACCTTCTCGTAGTAGGTGCGCTCGGCCTCCAGCGCCTCCTCGGAGCCGGGGATGACCTTGCCGACGGACCGGTAGTACTCCAGCGCCGCCGCCGCGGCCTCGCGCAGGCCCTCCTCGCCGTGCCCCGCCCACACCTGCTGCATGAAGGGCAGGTCGTGCGCCGACGGGTCGTGCCCGTTGGCGAGGCTGGCCTCCCGGTAGGCGTCGAAGTTGCGCTTCATCAGGGTCAGCGGGGTGAAGTTCGGCGAGGTGATGATCGGCTCGCCGACCGTGCCGCGCTGCCGGAAGTTCTCGGGCGAGACGGTCCCCTGGAGGATGCGGGGCCCGCCCGGCGTGAACGGCCGGGGGTAGGTGGTGATGTTCTCGTACTGGAAGATCTCCCCCTTGTAGGAGAAGTCCTCGGTGGTGAGG
>JAFACJ010000744.1 GCA_023425615.1 Actinomycetes bacterium | reverse complement strand
GGTCAGCGTCATCGCCGCGTCGTTCGCCGAGACCATGAGCATCGCCCGGAACAGGTCGGCGGAGTTGTAGGACAGCTTCGGCGTCATGCCGACCTTGGTGCCCTCGGGCTCCACGCTCTCCTTCGTCGGCTGGATCACCGTGTCGGCGCCCAGCCGGGGGATCAGGGTGACGGCGGTGAGCACCTTCTGGGTGCTGGCCGGCAGGAACCGCTTGTGCGGGTTGCGGGCCGCCAGCACCTGCCCGGTGTCGGCGTCCGCGATGATCCAGGACCCCGCCTTGATCTTCTTCAGCGCCGGTTCCGGCGCGGCGGAGACGGGGACGGGGGTCAGTGCGACGGTCAGCATGGCGGCGGCCATCGCGGCAGCGGCTCTGTGCGGTGCTCCCATGAAGACCAGAGCCTAGACCGTTCCGGCTCGGCGCTCGGCTTAGTCTGCAAGGGTGACTTCTCGACGTACCGCTGGGTTCTTGCTGGCCCTGGCCCTGTTCATGGCCTTTGAATGGATCATGCTCGCCAAGAATCTGGGTAGTGGCCCCAGACGGGCGACAGCGTTCTACGTCGTCCACTACATCCTTGCCGCAGTGAACGTGATCTTCGCCGCGATCCTCGCGGGGATCGGATGGAGAGCGTGGAAGAGGTCGTCTTGACACCCCGGTCGCAACCACCGAGTAAGGGCTCGCCTACCATCCCTTCCATGGAGTTGGCTGCTGCCTTCCCCCAAGCCGAGCGCGAGCGTTGGCGGGAGCTATTGAAGGGCGTACTCCGCAAGTCCGGAGCCGCCACCGAAGACACCCCTCTCGACACCGTCGAGGACCTGCTCACAAGGCGGTCCTACGACGGGGTCCCGATCGCCCCCCTGTACACCGCCGACGAGGCGATCGCCTCGCGCCCGTTCGCGACCGCGCCGCGTGACGGGGATGAGAACCCGGCGGGCTGGGACGTCAGGCAGCGGCACGCCGATCCGCGCCCGGACCGGACCCGGGAGGCGATCCTCACCGATCTGGAGAACGGCGCCACCTCGGTGTGGCTGACGCTCGGCGCCGCGGGCCTGCCCGTGGAGGCGCTGGGCGAGGTCCTGAAGGACGTCCACACCGATCTCGCCGCCGTCGTCCTCGACGCCGGACCGCAGACCAGGCAGGCGGCCGAGGCGTTCCTCGCCCTGGCCGGGCCCGGCACGCTGGGCAACCTGGGCGCCGACCCGCTGGGTCTGGCCGCCCGCACCGGCGCGCGCGTCCCGACCCCGGTCGATCTCGCGCAGCGCGTCGCGGCAGAGTTCCCCGGCGTCCGCACCTTCGCGATCGACGGCACCGTCTACCACGACGCGGGCGGCTCCGACGCCCAGGAGCTCGGCACGGTCCTCGCCGCCGCCGTCGCCTACCTGCGGGAGCTGACCGAGGCGGGGCTGAGCGTCGACCAGGCCGCCGGGCAGCTGGAGTTCCGGTACGCCGCGCACGCCGGCCAGTTCCTCACCATCGCCAAGCTGCGCGCCGCGCGCCGCCTGTGGACGCGGGTCGCCTCCCTGTCGGGGGTGTCCGACACCACGGCCCGGATCCACGCGGTGACGTCGGGCGCGATGATGACCAGGCGCGACCCGTGGGTCAACATGCTGCGCACGACCGTCGCGTGCTTCGCCGCCGGAGTGGGCGGCGCGGACGCGGTGACCGTCGAGCCGTTCGACGCCCGCCTCGGCCTGCCCGACGCCTTCTCGCGCCGGATCGCCCGCAACACCCAGACGCTGCTGCTGGAGGAGTCCTCCCTGGCCCGCGTCGTGGACCCGGCCGGCGGCTCCTGGTACGTCGAGCAGCTCACCGAGCAGCTCGCGCAGGCGGCCTGGGCGTGGTTCACCGAGATCGAGAAGGCGGGCGGCCTCGCCGCCGCGCTGGACTCCGGCCTGGTGGAGAGCGCGCTGGCCGAGACCTGGGAGAAGCGCCGCAAGAACCTCGCGCGCCGCAAGGACCCGCTGACCGGCGTCAGCGAGTTCCCCAACCTCGGCGAGGAGCTGCCCGAGCGGGAGCAGGCGCCCGCGCCCCTGAGCGGCGGGCTGCCCCGGCACACCTACGCGCAGGACTACGAGGCGCTGCGCGACCTGGCCGACGCCCAGCCCGTCCGGCCCCGGGTCTACCTGGCCACGCTCGGGCCGGTCGCGGTGTACACGGCGCGGGCGACGTTCGCCGCCAACCTGTTCCAGGCGGGCGGCATCCAGACCGTCACCGGCACGCCCGAGGAGTTCCCCGGCGGCGTGGCGGTCATCTGCTCCAGCGACAAGGTGTACGGCGAGCAGGCCGAGGCCGCCGCCAAGCTGCTGAGGGAACGCGGCGCCACCAAGGTCCTGCTGGCCGGTAAGGGCGACCACCCGGGCGTGGACGGCAACGTCTTCGCCGGGTGCGACGCGATCGAGATCCTGGAGGGCACGCTCCGGGACCTGGGAGTGACGGTATGACCATCCCCGATTTCTCCGACATCCCGCTGGGCGAGCCCGTCGCACCGGACGTCCTCGAAAAGCAGTGGCGCGCCGCCGCGGGCGAGCGCCCGTCGTGGGACACGCCCGAAGGCATCGGCGTCAAGCCGCTGTACGACGCCTCGGACCTGGCGGACCTCGACTTCCTGCGCACGTTCCCCGGCATCAAGCCCTTCCTGCGCGGCCCGTACGCGCCCATGTACGCCACCCAGCCGTGGACGATCCGCCAGTACGCCGGGTTCTCCACCGCCGAGGAGTCCAACGCCTTCTACCGCCGCAACCTCGCGGCGGGCCAGAAGGGCCTCTCGGTGGCGTTCGACCTCGCCACCCACCGCGGCTACGACTCCGACCACCCGCGCGTAGCGGGCGACGTCGGCATGGCGGGCGTGGCGATCGACTCCATCTACGACATGCGGCAGCTGTTCGACGGGATCCCCCTCGACAAGATGTCGGTGTCGATGACCATGAACGGGGCCGTGCTGCCCATCCTGGCCCTCTACGTGGTGGCCGCCGAGGAGCAGGGGGTGGCGCCGGAGCAGCTCGCCGGGACCATCCAGAACGACATCCTCAAGGAGTTCATGGTCCGCAACACCTACATCTACCCGCCCGCGCCCTCGATGCGCATCATCTCCGACATCTTCGCCTACACCTCGCAGAAGATGCCGAAGTTCAACTCGATCTCGATCTCCGGCTATCACATGCAGGAAGCCGGCGCGACGCAGGACCTCGAGCTCGCCTATACGCTCGCCGACGGCGTCGAATACGTGCGCGCCGGCATCGCAGCGGGCCTCGACGTCGACAAGTTCGCGCCGCGGCTGTCGTTCTTCTGGGCGATCGGCATGAACTTCTTCATGGAAGTCGCCAAGATGCGCGCCGCGCGCCTGCTGTGGGCCAAGCTGCTGACGCAGTTCGACCCGAAGCAGCAGAAGTCGCTGAGCCTGCGCACGCACTGCCAGACTTCCGGCTGGTCGCTGACCGCGCAGGACGTGTTCAACAACGTGATGCGTACCACCATCGAGGCGATGGCGGCGACTCAGGGCCACACCCAGTCGCTGCACACCAACGCGCTCGACGAAGCGCTCGCGCTGCCGACCGACTTCTCCGCCAGAATCGCGCGCAACACCCAGCTGTTCCTGCAGCAGGAGAGCGGCACCACAAGGATCATCGATCCGTGGGGCGGCTCGTACTACGTCGAACGGCTGACCCACGACATCGCCGTCAAGGCCTGGGCTCACATCCAGGAGGTCGAAGCG
>JAFACJ010000725.1 GCA_023425615.1 Actinomycetes bacterium | reverse complement strand
GGCCCGGAGAGCGCGCCGATCCGGCTGAACGCGGCGTCCACCCCGGCGACGGTCAGGGCGGGGGAGGCGGCGGCGGGCGGCCGGTCGCCGAGGGCGGCGGGGCCGACGCCGATCTGGCGTTGCGGGAGCTCACCGGCCAGGTAGTGCACCACCAGCGGAGCGTCGCCGGGCCCTGCGTCGCGCAGGCAGGCGGCGATCAGCGCGGTCTTCTCCCTGCGCGAGGACGAGGCGGCCACGGCGCGCCAGGTGGAGGCAAGTTCGGTGAGGAACACATTTTCATCATGAAGAGGAGTACTGACAAACCCTGCCTCGGGTCCGTACTTTCGAGGCGTGCGCGCTGATTTCGACCGGGTCTATTCGCCCCCGGAGCCCCCGGAGCCGAGCCGCTGGCGGCCCCGCGGCTGGCAGGTGGCGCTCGTCTCCTTTCTGCTCGCCGCGGGCGCGGTGTTCTTCGTCGCCCCGCTCGTCCTCGGCGGCGGCTCGCCGGAGGAGGGGGCGATGCCGACCCTGACCGCCGAGCCGGAGGAGTCCGTGCCGGCGGACTCCGAGCCGGAGTCCGCCGATCCGGACGCGGAGCCCTCCGAGCCACGGGACGGGGCGAGTTCCGCCCCTCCGGCCTCCACGCCACCCGACTCCGGGAACGGGACACTGAACGAGCTTCCGAAGAAGGTGTGCGAGACCGTCTCGGAGAAGACCTTCCTCAAGTGGGTGCCCGAGGGGGAGCGGGAGGAGTACGGCGGCGCCAGGGCCGGCTCCTGCGGATACACCGGCGGCACGCGGTATCTGCGGTTGGAGACGCGGCTGGGCGAGCCGAACGGCGACGCCGATCCGATCAGCATGGCCCAATGGTCGTTCAACCAGGACTACGAGCTGCAGAAAAGCGACAAGATCACCGAGACGCTGCTGCTGGAAAAGATGCAGGGTCTCGGCGAAGAGGCGTTTAAGCGGGTGTTCACCGATGACGGGGTGAAAAACGTGACGAATGCTCGCATCGAGGTGCGGGTAAGAAATGTCATCGTCACGGTCAGCTACAGCCGCGGGTTCAAGGACAAGCCGCAGGAGCAGCAGGATGCCTGTCTGGAGGGCGCGCTGGAGGTGGCCGAGGAGGCGCTGCGCGCCTATGGTTGACCGTCGGTGAAGTAGCGCTACTTATTGGTAGGGAAACGATCGCCACGGTTAGCGGGTTTTGTGGGTATTATCGAACCTCCGCCCATACATGTATTGCCTGGTAATCATGGTTTTATGGGGGTTTGCCACGCAAAGTATGGGTTTAGTTACGCAAGAAGCTGGTTAGTACGTGATGACCAGTAAGTAAGAGGAGGCGAAGGACATGGCCGTCAATGAGGCCGGAGTGTCCTGGGTTTAGGCGCATACGGCAAAAGCGGAATGAGACGGCGGCCGGTGGGGAGAGCACCGGCCGCCGCTGCGTTCCCGCCGCGCCTCAAACCGCGCCTCAGGCCGCGTCCAGACGGGAGACCTGCCCGTCCAGGCTGAGCACGTACAGCTCACCGGAGGCGTCCTGGCCGAACGCCGAGACATTGCTCAGCCCCTCCAGCAGGGTGCGGTGGTCCCGCGCCTTCCCGTCGGCGAGGGTGAAGGACTTGATCCAGCCCGCGCAGAAGTCGGCGTAGAGGTAGCGGCCCTCCAGGCCCGGCAGCCGCTTCCCCCGGTAGACGTGGCCGCCGATGACGGAGCACTCGCCGTTCTCGTGCAGCTTGTACTCGTGGACGGGCACCACCCCGGCCCGCTCGCCGGAGCGGAACTCATGGCTGCCCTCGCGCAGCGGCCAGCCGTAGTTCTCCCCGCCCTTGGCGGAGGCGGGCTGGAAGTCGATCTCCTCCCAGGCGTCCTGGCCGACATCGCCGATCCACAGGTCGCCGGTCTCGCGGTCGAAGGAGAAGCGCCACGGGTTGCGCAGCCCGTACGCCCAGATCTCCGGCCTGGCACCGGCCTTGTCGACGAACGGGTTGTCATCGGGAACCTTGTAGGGCTCGCCGCCCCGGGGATCGATCCGCAGGATCTTGCCGAGGAGGCTGCCGAGGTTCTGCGCGTTGCCGTCCGGGTCGCCGCCCCCGCCGCCGTCGCCGAGGCTGACGTACAGATGGCCGTCGGGGCCGAAGGCGAGCTGCCCGCCGTTGTGGTTGGTGCGCGGATGCGGCTGCTGGAGCACCACCCGGCGGCCGTCCGCGCGCACCGAGCCGTCCGCGCCCACGGGGTACTCGGCGACCGTGATGGTGCCGCTCTTGTCGGTGTGGTCGAGATAGAGGTACTTGCCGTCGGGGGAGAAGGCGATGCCGAGCAGCCCGCGCTCGCCGCCGTCGCCGACCAGGGACGTCAGGTCCAGCACCGGCGCGTCGGCGAGCCTTCCGTCCTTGATCGCCCTGACCCGGCCGGGCTGCTCGATGACGTACAGGGCGGTGTCGCCCTTGCGGACGGCCATCCCGGTCGGCTTCTCGACCTGGGCCAGTTCGGTGAGCCGCACCTTCGCGGGCTCCGCCTGCGGAGCGGCGCCGCGGTCGGCGGAGGCGGAGGACGACGGCGACGACGGGGGGCCTGACGTCTCCTCGGCGCAGCCGGCGAGCAGGACGCCCGCCGCCGTCACCGAGGCGAGCCAGAGAGTGCTTCGGAGGGATCTGTCCATACTCCGATGATCGGTGCAGATCCGGGTCATCCCGCCAGTGCCGCGCCGAAATCCGTCTCGTCGGCCTCGGAATCCGGACGGATCTGGACGGGATCGCGCTTGTCCAGCGGTCTGACGATCAGCGTCCCGCAGGGTTCCTCCCGGTCGTCGGGGACGCCGATCAGCAGCGCGCCGGTGGTGAACGCCACGGACCAGCCGAAGTGGTCGTAGGCGCCGGCGTCACCGGGCACGTTCCCGTTGAGGGCGTCGATGAGCAGGGCGTCGTCGGGCGCGGACAGCGGCACCAGGTGGACCCAGCCGTTCTCCGGACGGGCGTCGCCCGCGCCGTCGTGGGGGACGCCGACGGCGAGCTGGACGCCGGAGCCCGTCACCGCGCCGTCGGCGAGCGCGAGCGACCAGCCGTAGCGGTCGCCCGCCTCGACGAAGCTCTTGCCGCCGAGGGTCTGCGGGATGGTGCGCAGCGGCTTCAGGCCCTGCCCGTTCACGGACGTGAGGAGGGCGACGATCCCGGCGCGCTCCTTGCCGTCGACGGTCTGGCCGGGGATGCCGACCGCCACGTACGCGGTGCCGTTCTCCTCGGCGTAGGCGAGGCTCCAGCCGATGTTCCCGCCCGGCGAGGGCGCACCGACGCCGAGGTTGCCGTAATGCCAGTGCTCGCCCTTGGCCTGGCCGTCGGTGGCGACGTCCTCCACGACGGTGAAGGACCCGGCGTCCACCGCCTGGTTCTCGACGTCCTCTCCGGGTTCGCTGACGATGAGGTCCCAGTCGGCCTTCCCCCGGATCCTGCCGAGCTTCACCGCCCAGCCGAACAGGTCGCCCGCCTCCGCGACGCCCTCGGCCCGGGGGCTGTCCTGGTCCACGACGCTCCGCAGGGCGGCGCCGCCGTCGCCGCCGACGGTGAACACGTGCACCGCGCCCGCCGACTCCTTCCCGCCGACCGTCTCATAGGGCGCGCCGACCACGACGGTGGGCGAGCCGCCGTCCCTTCCGGCGGCGGTCACCGACCAGCCGAAGGTGCGGGTGGCGCGGCCCGGCTTGAGCACCGCGCCCGGCTTGAGCCCCTGCGGGGAGCCGAGGAAGATCTGGGCGCGGCCCGTGCCCTCGTCCGCCCAGGGGGAGCCGACGACCAGGTCGAGGCAGCGGTCGCCGTTCAGGTCAGCGGTGGCGATCGAGTAGCCGAAGCCCGCGCCGGACTGCGGCGTGCCGTCGCGCAGCACGGCGGGCTCGCCCTTGCCGGGCCGGCCCTCGCCGTAGAGGACCGTCACCTGCCCGGCCGACACGGCGTCACCGAGGGACGCCTTGGGGTCGCCGACCGCGAAGTCGTCGTGGCCGTCCCCGTTGAAGTCGGCGCGCGACGCGCCCTCGCAGGAGGCGGCGCCGGCGCGGCTCAGGGGGACCGTGAACACGGCGCCCAGCAGCACGCAGGCGCCCAGCGCCCCGGCCAGCGTCTTGTTTCTCACAGCTTCACCTCGACGCCCTGCGACACATCGGATCCGTACAGCTTCACGGAGGCGGGTTCGGCGCCGTCGGGCACCTGGAACAGCAGCTCACCGGCGATCTGCCCGCCGGGCGGCAC
>JAFACJ010000674.1 GCA_023425615.1 Actinomycetes bacterium | reverse complement strand
GTAGAAGGCGGCCCACAGCGCCGAGAGGTCGTCGGGCTCGGCGGCGAACACCGCCTGCGTCACCAGCCCCAGGAACGCCCGCCCGCCCCGGGTGCGGAAGGCGCGCCGCGCCCACGTCCCGAACGTCTGCCCGTCGAGCCGCCCGGCGTCCGCGGCGCGCCACGGCTCCTCCCGCGCCACCCGCGCCGCCAGCCGGTCGAGACGCCACTGCCCCTGCTGGATGTCGGCGAGCACCAGCGGGCTGAGCCGGGGGATCCGCCCCGTGTGGAAGCTCCTGCCTCCGGCCAGCTCGGTGAGGTACTTTCCCTCGTCATAGGTGGGGAAGGTCTCCAGACCGAGCTCCGCGATGAGGGCGAGCACCCGGTCCTGGCCGGGGCCCACCCACTGCCCGCCCATCTCGATCGGCTCCCCGCCGGGCAGCTCCTCGCCGACCAGCCGCCCGCCGACCCGGTCCCGCGCCTCCAGCACGACCGTCTCGCGCCCGCCCCGCACCAGCTCCCGCGCCGCCACGAGACCGGCGACGCCGGCACCCACGACCACCACGTCCACCGTCTCGTTCACCAGCGATTCTCCTCCCGGGGGGCGGTCAGCCCGATCACCGCCGACTTCTCCCTGCCCAGCCACAGGCTGTCGCCGTCGTGCAGCCTGCGCGGCGTGGACGACACCGGCGTCCCGTTCACGTAGGTGCCGTTCGTCGAGTCCTCATCGCGCACCCATGCCCTGCCCTCCAGATCGCACCAGACCGTCGCGTGCCGCCGGGAGACCTCCTCCTCCTGGAAGTGGTTCCACACCGGGGACGTCTCCTCCCTGCCCAGGAGGAGGCTGGTACCGGCGGGCAGGCGGATCTCCACCTCCTCGAAGAACAGGACGAGCGGGGGGCCGCCGCTCCCCTGGTTCCCGCAGCTCGGGCATCGGGGGAGCGCCGCGTCGCCATCGTGACGGGCGGCTCCGCAGAATTCGCAGATCGCCACGAGATCCCGTTCTCGTGGCGCGACCCGCGGCACGTCGGAGGACGCGTACGCCCCGGTGAGATCCCGCAGGAGCGCCTCGGCGGTGGGCCTCTCCCGCGGATCGCGGCGGAGCATCGCCTGGACGAACGGCAGGAGGTCCTCGGGCACGCCTTCGAGGTCCGGGGGGTCTCTCACGATCCGGGACAAGGTGTCGATGACGGAGTCCGCCTTGAACGGGGACCTCCCCGTGGCCGCGAAGACCAACGTCGCGCCCGCCGCGTGCACGTCGGCGGGAGCCAGATGGTCTCCCCCTTCGATGACCTCGGGCGAGAGGTACTCCACGGTGCCGACCACGACGTTCTCGTCGGTGAACCTCGACGAATGAAGGCCCCGGGCGATGTCGAAGTTGCCGAGTACCGGCTCCTCCCCACGGAACCTCACGCTTCCGGGTTTGATGTCGCGATGCACGGTGCCCCCGCGATGGAGGACGGCCATCGCCTCGACCAGGCCGATGGCCAGCCGCCACAGCCGGTCACCGTGCAACGGCCCCTCCCGCTCGACCAGTTCCCAGAGGTCGAGGCCGGGGACCAGCTCCATGACGAGGTAAGGGGCAGCGGGGGGTCTGTCGCTCCGCCCTATCTCATAGACCCTGACCAACCGGTCGCTGTCGAACCGGTCCATCGCCTCGACCCCGCGGTGGAAACGGCCCGACTCCGCATCGAGGTCCCCGGCCCCCGTTCGCAATACCTTGATCGCCACCTCGCCTTTTCCCTGGAACAGGTCGCGGGCGCGGTAGACGACGCTCGCACCGCCCTCGCCGAGGCGGCCGAGGATCGCATAGCCGGGTATCGACACGCCGAAATCCTCGGTCCGCTCGTCATCGGTCGCCTCCTCGGGCGTTCCGATCACGACCGGCTCCCTCTGGCCGACCTCCCCCGCGGGCTTCACGTCCGCGACCACGCAGGCGATGCCGGTTCTCTCCCCTGCCCTCTCCGCCAGGGCCAGCAGGCGCCTGGCGGCGCGTTCCGGTGTCGCCTCCTCGGCCAGGGCGTCGTAGATCTCCTGGATGTGGACCGCCGACGGAAGCCCGGCGGTGCACAGGAGATAGCGGTCACCGAACCGCGCCCGGCGGACACGGATCTCCCGTTCGAGCAGACCTTCGTCCAAAGCGGTGGCGGGCTCGTCCTGCGTCATCTGGAAGAGCTCCCCGTCCCGGAGCATGTAGCCGCGCGTCTTGCCGACGTGGAAGAGGACGCAGTCCCTCCCCCTCCAGAGCATCGCCGTGAAGGACGCCCCCATCGGTGAGGATTCCAGCGAGGCTTCCGCCTGGATCCTGTCGGCTCCCGCGGAGAACGCGTCGCTGAGCTCTTCCGGCCCGTGCGGCCGGTCCAGGACACGCAGCGCTTCGATCACCAGCTTGCTCGGAGCCTGTCTCCACGGCTGAACGTCCGGCTGTTCGGCGACGGCCAGCAGATGGGGCCCCGCATACCCCGCCACGTCCGCCCTGTTCCACGGCGACCGGTCGCTGTTGGAGGCCGCGGCGAAGAAGAGCGCCGCCTGATCCTCATCAGAGCCGGAGCCGGAGCCGGGGGCGCCCTCGCCAGGGGAGTCCGCCTCCTGCCGGGGCAGCACCGCCTTCGCGGGCAGGCGCGACAGGCTCTCGGCCGCTTCGACGGAGTCCGTGACGGTGACGGGCAGTTCCGCCGAGTGCAGCAGGATCCCGCCCTCGCTGGTGATGTTGAGCGCCAGCCGGTGCTCTCCCAGCACCTCGCCCGCGGTGATGACGAACCGCGCGGGCCCGTACGTCCCGCCGAACCGGTGCAGGATGACCGAGCCGTCGTCCACGGCGTCCACCGTGAAGTAGGGCGTGCCGTCGAGCATGCACGGGTAGGTGAGCTCCTCCTCGTCGTAGGGCCACTCCCCGGAGTCCTCGCTCACCTGGAGGTCGAGGGTGACCAGGTAGGGACGGCCCGGCACCACGCTGCGCGGCCAGCCGGCGAGCGGCTGGAGCAGGAACCCGGAGGACGCCGGAGGGTGGCTCATGGCGCGCTCCGTTCCAGGGCGACGGTGGTGTGCGGGCTCCCGTAGTACACGTACATGAAGGTGTACAGGGCGCGCAGCAGCGCCTTGTTGCCCTCCACGTCGCCGACGGGGGGCAGCGGGTCGGGGATGAGCGCCCGCCTCTGGTCGCGCAGCGCCACGGTGACGGGGGTGTCGGGCTCCTCGCGCAGCCGCCGCAGGATGCTCCTGGCGACCTCCTTGGCGCTGCGGGTGCCGACCTCCCCGACGGTGCCGATGAGGCCGGCCGCCCCCGAGTTGAGGAAGACCTTCACGAAGCCGCGGAGCGTCTGGTCGTTGAACCGCTCCTCGATGATCATGCGTCCGGAGTGGCAGGCGTTGAGGAACACCACGCCCTCGGCCTCGGTGAGCCGCCGCAGGACGCGCCCGCTGAGCTCGCCGAGCGGCATCTCGCCGAGCCGGTAGTCGAAGCTCCCCTGCGCGTAGTGGCCGTGGCAGGCGACGTACACCATCGCCAGCGGCTCCCCCCGCTGGTCGAGGTAGCCGATGAGCTCGCGGAACGAGGGGAAGTGCCGGGTGCCGAACTCCTGGAGGAGGGGCAGGTCGGCGGCGATGTGGGCGTCGGTCCGGTCGACGAAGCCGACGACCTCCCCCGCGCACCGGGCGGCGGTCAGCGGCCGGGCGTGCGCGCCGTGCAGCGTGGTCCGGCGGCTGACGGCGACCTCGGCGCCCAGCCAGCCGCCGCGCAGGCCGTCGTCGTAGGACGGGGGCAGCCACAGCAGTTCCCAG
>JAFACJ010000664.1 GCA_023425615.1 Actinomycetes bacterium | reverse complement strand
CCGGCGTTGACGATGCCCATGTCGAGCCCGGCCCGCACGGCGTGCAGCAGGAACGCCGAGTGCATCGCCTCGCGGACCACGTCGTTGCCGCGGAAGGAGAACGACAGGTTGGAGATGCCGCCGGACGTCAGCGCGCCGGGGCAGCGCTCCTTGATCCGCGGCAGCGCCTCGATGAACTCCTTGGCGTATCCGTTGTGCTCGCTCATGCCGGTGGCGACGGCCAGCACGTTGGGGTCGAAGATGATGTCCTCGGGCGCGAACCCCGCCTCCCGCGTCAGCAGGTCGTAGGCGCGGCCGCAGATCTCGACCTTGCGGTCGGCGGTCTCGGCCTGGCCCTGCTCGTCGAAGGCCATGACGACGACGCCGGCGCCGAACGACTTGATCTTGCGGGCCTGCTCCAGGAACTGCTCCTCGCCCTCCTTGAGGCTGATGGAGTTGACGACGCCGTTGCCCTGGACGCACTTGAGTCCGGCCTCCAGCACGCTCCAGCGCGAGCTGTCGATCATCACCGGGATCCTGGCGATCTCCGGCTCGGTCGCGATGAGGTTGAGGAAGGTCGTCATCGCCTGCTCGCTGTCGAGCAGGTCGGCGTCCATGTTGACGTCCAGCAGGTTGGCGCCGCCGCGGACCTGCTCCAGCGCCACGTCGGCGGCGGCCTGGAAGTCGCCGGACTCGATGAGCCGGCGGAACCTGGCCGAGCCGGTGACGTTGGTGCGCTCGCCGATCATGACGAAGCCGGTGTCGGGGCCGATCTCGAAGGTCTCCAGGCCGGAGAAGCGGCTGCGCCGCGGCGGCTCGGCGACCCAGCGGGGAGCCTTGTCACGGACGGCCTCGACGATCTTCGCGATGTGCGCGGGGGACGTGCCGCAGCAGCCTCCCGCGATGTTGACCAGGCCCTCGGACGCGAACTCGCCGAGCAGCCGCCCGGTCTCCGCCGGGGTCTGGTCGTAGCCGCCGAACGCGTTGGGCAGGCCCGCGTTGGGGTGGGAGGCGGTGTAGGTGCCCGCCATGCGGGCGAGGTCCTCGATGTGCGGGCGCATCTCGGTGGCGCCCAGCGAGCAGTTCACGCCGATGACCAGCGGCTCGGCGTGCTTGACGGAGTTCCAGAACGCCTCGACCGTCTGCCCGGACAGGGTGCGTCCGGACAGGTCGACGATCGTCACCGAGATCCACAGCGGCAGGTCGGGCGCGACCTCCCGCGCGGCGGAGATCGCCGCCTTCACATTGAGCGTGTCGAAGATCGTCTCAATGAGCAGGAGGTCGACGCCGCCCTCGGCGAGCGCCTCGATCTGCTCGGCGTAGGCGGCCTTGACCTCGTCGAACGTGACGGCGCGGTAGGCCGGGTCGTCGACCTTCGGTGACAGCGACAGGGTGACGTTCAGCGGTCCGACCGATCCCGCGACGAACTTCCCGCCCGCCTCGTCGGCGGCCTGCCGCGCCAGCCGCGCGCCCTGCACGTTCATCTCCCGCACGTACGCCTGGAGGCCGTAGTCGGCCTGCGCGATGCTCGTGGCGGTGAACGTGTTGGTCGTGGTGATGTCGGCACCGGCCGCCAGGTACTGGCGGTGGACGTCGAGAATGAGATCGGGCCGGGTGATGTTCAGCAGATCCGGGTCGCCGGTGACGTCCATCGGATGATCGGCGAACCGCTCGCTCCGATAGTCCTCCGGCGTGAGCTCCGCGCCCTGCAGCATGGTGCCCCACGCTCCGTCGAGCACCGCGATCCGCTGGTCGAGGATGTCCCGCAGCCGTCTGGTCCGCTCCTGGCGCCCCTGTACGGCCTGCGCTGATCCCTGCATTCCGGCTCCTCCCTAGTCATACCGGGAGGCGCCCTTGTTTCCCTCAGGGGGCCGAGCGTGGCGGGCGGACGCCCGTTGCAGCGCCTCTCGGCCTGATCTCCGATCCTACCCGCCTCCATCCCCCTCCCCACGCACAACCCCGGTATCGGTGATGATCTAGGGAGCCGCCTCAGGGCACGGCGTCGGCGATGACCGCCGTCACGAACTTGTCGATGGCCGCCGTGGTCGGCGGGCCGGGGTCGCGGTCCACGAACAGGAGGTGCCCTCCGCCGACCAGGGAGAGGGTGAGCGAGTCGAGGTCGGCGTCGGCGGCGATACGGCCCAGTTCGCTCTCTTCTGCCAAATAGGCGGAGATCGCGGTCGTGGCCTGGGCGAGGATCGCGATGCCGCCTCCGGGCCTGGCCTGCCGCAGCCGTGCGCGCAGCTCATCCCGGAAGGTGATCAGCGGGATGATCGCCACCGGGACCGGTCCGAACAGGATGGTCAGCGCTCTGGTGAGGTTGCCGGCCACCGTGCCGGTGCCGGCGGACTCGCGCAGCGCACCGGCCTGCGCCTCGAGCTGCGCGGCGCGGTCGAGCACGAGTTCGGTGAGGAAGGCGTCGAAGTCGGGGAAGTGCCGGTGCAGAACGCCTTTGGCGCAGCCCGCCTCGTCGGTGACGGCCCGGCTGGTCAGCCCGTTCGGCCCGTCCCGCAGAAGCACGCGTTCGGCGGCGTCGAACAGCTGCCGCCGCGCGTCGCGAAGGTGCACTCCAGTCGGCACTCACAGATCCTCTCGTGCGTCGAGCCACCGGTATCCGTTGCCCAGTGGGCATGTGCCCACTAAAGTGGGCGCATGCCCATAATACCGCGAGAGCGACGAGAACCGCCTCCGGCGGAGCCGCATCAGGCACGGCAGATGGCCGAGTCGTTCGGCGTGGACGCGCGACGCTACGACCAGGCCCGCCCCGGCTACCCCGACGCGCTGGTGGCGCGGATCGCCGCCGGGAGCCCCGGGCCCGGCGTGCTCGACGTCGGCTGCGGTACCGGCATCGCGGCACGCCAGTTCCAGGCCGCCGGCTGCACCGTGCTCGGCGTCGAGCCCGACGCGCGGATGGCCGACTTCGCGCGGGCCCGCGGCCTGCGGGTCGAGGTGGCGACCTTCGAAGCCTGGCAGCCGGACGGCCGGATGTTCGACGCGGTCATCGCCGCCCAGTCGTGGCACTGGGTGGACCCGGCCGCCGGTGCCGTGAAGGCGGCACATGTGCTGCGTCCAGGGGGACGGCTGGCGATCTTCGGGCACGTGTACGAGCCGCCCGCCGAGGTCGCCGAACCGTTCGCCGCCGCCTACCGGCGGGCGGCGCCCGACTCCCCGCTCAACGGCCGGCCGGCCCGGCGTCCGCTCGACCTCTACCAAGCGGTGTACGCGAAGTTCGCCGACCGGATCCGCGCGACCGGACGGTTCGACGAGCCCGAACAGTGGCGATTCGACTGGGAGCGGTCCTACACGCGTGACCAATGGCTGGACCTGCTGCCCACCACCGGCGGCCTCACCCGGCTCCGTCCCGATCAGCTGGCCGAGGTACTGGACGCGGTCGGGGACGCCATCGATTCCCTGGGCGGACGCTTCACGATGAACTACACCACCCTGGCCGCGACCGCCGTACGCGCCGACGCCCGCTGAGTCCGTCCGCCCGCATCCCCGCCGACCCGGAAGAGGTCAGCGGGCACGAAGCGGATCGACAAGGGTCACCAGGCGGCTCGGTCCGCTGCCGCCCGCGATCGACGGACCGGCGGGACGCCCGGCGGGGCACAGGGTGATGTTCTCGGGGTAGAGCCCGCCGAGCAGGGCCAGGACGACGAGGTCGTCCTGGCCGGTGGCGTCCAGGGTGACGTCTCCCGCTTCGGTCCATACCAGCCCCGGCGCGCGCAGGGCCGTCCACACGTCCGCGGTGCGGGGCGAGCCGTCGGAGGGCGCGCCATATGCGGCGCCGTCCGGTCGGTGGGCGAAGCGGTGGCCGCGCAGGGCCTGGCCGAGGTCGACGCGGGCTGTGGTGCCGTCGTGGGTGACCTCGATGGCGGCGGTGCGGGCCCCGTCGGCGACCGGCCCGGGGACG
>JAFACJ010000654.1 GCA_023425615.1 Actinomycetes bacterium | reverse complement strand
CGTACAGCTTGTGCCCGGACAGCGCGACGTAGTCGAGGTTCCCGGCGTCCAGCGGACGGTGGGGGGCGAGCTGGGCGGCGTCGACCGCGATCCGTGCGCCGTGCCGGTGGGCGAGGTCGGCGAACTCCTGGATCGGCCACAGCTCGCCCGTCACGTTGGAGGCGGCCGTGACGACCAGCAGGCGCGGCCCCTGCGGGCAGCCGGCCAGCGCCCGGTCGGCAGCCCGCAGCGCCTCGATGGGACCTTCCGGGATGGGCAGCCGCACGGCGTTACGCCACGGAAGCTGGGTGGCGTGGTGCTCGGACTCGAACACCACCACCGACGTCGGAGCCGGAAGCGCGCGGGCCAGCAGGTTGAACGAGTCGGTGGTGTTGCGGGTGAAGACGACGGCCTGCGGGCCCCCGAGGAACGCGCGTACGGTCTCCCGCGCCTGCTCGTACGCCTGCGTGGTGACCTGCGAGGCGTAACCCGCGCCGCGGTGGACGCTGCTGTAGTACGGCAGCGCCCGTGTCACCGCCTCCTGCACGGACTCCAGACAGGGAGCCGAGGCCGCGTAGTCGAAGTTCGCGTACGGCAGGAAACCCGTCGCGACGGGAACGGGGACGTCGGCTCCGACGACCTTCGGAATGCGGGTGAGAACGGACACGGCCCAGACCTCCGGGGGCTCGGGGACCCCGGAAGACGACCCGACGGGATCCGCGCTTGCCGGGCGCCCTGCGCGTCCGGCCAGGTCGTCACCCGGACCACCCCACCGCGGAAGGAGGGTTGGCGGCCAGCTAGCCGGGGCTTGGCGCTGGCACTCATGACCTAGCCGCGACTATAGCAGGCCCTCAGAAGAGCCCCGCGAACAGATCGTCCTCTTTCTCCTCGCCCTGCGGACCCGTGCCGCGCACCAGGATGAACGTCTCCGAGCCGAAGAACAGCGGTTTGATCTCCTTGGGGAGCTTCAGCAGGAAGATGCTGTCGGACTGGCTGGAATGCGCCTCCAGCGCCTCCACCTTGGCCTCCGCGTACGGGGTGACGTCCACCACCGTGGTGATCACCTCGTCGGGCACGCCGAAGTCCGGCGGCTCCCCCACCGCCCAGTCCGCGGCGGCCGCGGTGTTCTTGAGCAGGTCGAACATCCGCTGGAAACCCGACTTCGACGCCGCCGCGTAGTAGAACTTGTCCGGGATGCCGGTACGTGCGACGGCCTCCGCCGTGACCCGGTGCGTCTGGATGTGGTCGGGATGCCCGTAGCCGCCGTTCTCGTCGTAGGAGACGACCACCTGCGGCCGGTACTTCTCCATCAGCGCCGCGAGCCGCCCCGCCGCCTCGTCGAGGTCGGCGTTGGCGAACGCCTCGGGCGCCTTGTTCGCCTCCCAGCCCTCCATGCCCGAGTCGGCGTAGCCGAGCAGCTCCACATGCCGGATCCCGAGGATCTCCGCCGAACGGGACAGCTCCTCCAGCCGCATCTCGCGGACGGCAGCCGGATCATGGCCCGGCTCACCGGGTTTCACCCCGCCCGGCGCGTCGCCCTGCTCGCCGTTCGTGCACGTCACGAGCACGGTGCGGATCCCGGCCGCCGCGGCCTTCGCCAGCACTCCCCCCGTGCTGATCACCTCGTCGTCAGGGTGGGCGTGTACGGCCATCAACGTCAGCATGGGTCTCAGCGTACGTCCACCGTCTTCCAACCGGTCACACGCTTCTGCCAAACCTCGGTGCCCTGGTAGCGGACGGCGACCGTGCCGTCCATCTTCGCCTTGAAGAACCGCGAATAACGGCCCTTGGAATTGGTCGTGACGACCGCGACCCTCGTCGCCTTCTTCTTGCCCTTCGGCTTGAACCAGATCTCGACCTTCTGCTTCTTCAGCGGGGCGTACGCGTTCTTCTTCCCCAACGCCCGGAGCGTGCCGGAGACCTTGAGCTTCGCGCCCTTGCGGACGGGTTTCGGCGTCGCCGCCACCGTCAGCTTCGCCGACCTGCGGACCGTCAGCGCGCCCACGGCCTTGGACGTGGCGAAGTCGTAGTAGGCGTCCTGGGACGTCCCGTCCGTGGCCGCCACCTCGATCGTGTAACGGCCTCCCCAGTCCTTCTGGTCGAGGATGGCCGTCCCCTCCCAGACACCGTCACCGGTCGTCCCCGACGTCCTCTTCAGGTCGTTGACCAGCGCGAATCCCTGGTTGTTGACCTGCCGGAGGGTGACGTCGACATCGGTGACCCTCGTGCCCGTCACGGCGACTTTCACCGGCACTTTCGTCTCCTTGCCGGGGACGATGACGGGATTCCCGTACGCCTTCATGGCGCGAATGGTCAGTGGCCCTTCCGCGCGTGCGGGGGCCTGAACGCAGACAGCGGCAGTCAGCACCGCCAAAGCAAGAGGGGCGACGGTACGCATGCGCGCGAGTTTAGACGTTGTCCTTCACCGCCTCTCTCAGCCATACCTGAAGAAGCAACATCAGCTCCAACCTGACCTCCGGCGCCTCGAAATCGAAGTCGAGGAGCTCTTGTATCTGTCCGAGCCGGTACCGGACGGTCTGCGGATGCACGCACAGGGCCGCCGCCGCACCCGTGGCGTTGAAGCCGTTCTTCAGGCATTCCAGCAGCGTCAGCGCCAGTCTCGGCCCCTGTTTCCCGCCCGCCTCCGTCAGTGGCGCCAGCCGTCGCGCGGCCACCAGCGAGACCAGCGTGCCGCCTTCTTGCAGCAGGAGCTCCGGCAGATGCTCCTCCGCGCGGATGAGAAGACCGGCGCGGCGGGTCACCTTGCCCGCGACGGCGCCGGACGAGACCAGCTCCAGCGTCCGGCGCGCCCACCTCAGCGACGTCCCCGCCTGCCGGGTCGGCACGGACGGGCCCATCGCCCCGGTCCAGCCCGCGAGGCTGGAGGCCGGCTCGTCCATCCGGCCCGGACCGTCCGGGTCCGGCACCACCAGGCAGGGGGTGCCGTGGTCGAGCCCGCTCAGCAGATGCGGCGGCAGCCCCGCGGGGCCCTCGCCGCCGCTGCCGCGGCGCGGCAGCAGCAAGATCACCGCCAGCCGCTGCGGCAGCGGCCAGCCCGCCAGCGCCGACTGCTCCCTCAGCACCTCTTCGGCCACCGGAGGGTCGGCCAGCAGCAGCGACATCAGCCTGCCCCGCCGCTGCTCCCGCTCCCCCGCCGCCTTCTCCCGCGCCCGCGCGTACCCGTGCGCGGCGGCCGAGGCCAGCTCGTCGAGATACGCGAAGTTGGCCTCGGCGAGCAGGGCGATGAGCGCCCGCGACTTGCCGAGCCGCTCGGCCTCCACCGCCAGGTGCCG
>JAFACJ010000912.1 GCA_023425615.1 Actinomycetes bacterium | reverse complement strand
CCTCCGCCGCGAGCCCGCGAAGGACCGACGGCGTCAGGGCGCCCCCTTCGCGCGTGCCGACGTAGAGCAGACCGCGGACGCCGTCACCGCTCATCAGCGGCGCGGCGGCCAGCCCGATGACTCCTTCGGCGAGCACCGGCCCGTCGTAGTCGTGCGTGATCTCCTGGGAACCCTCGTAGCGGGGGACCGCGGTGAGGCGCCGGCTCAGCAGCACCTTCCCCCCGAGGCCCCGTTCCGGCCGGATGACCAGGGAGGTCAGTGACGACGTGGTGGCACCGGCGCTGATGGTCACGGCCACGACGCGCCGCCCGAGACCGCCGAAGACCAGCGGTGCCCCCTCCCGATCCCGCAGGCGCCTCGCCGCCTGGGCCAGCAGCTGCCTGTCGCCTGGGAAAGATGCCGCGTCGCTCATGGACCTCCGTGCTCCCTCGTAGCGGTCTCCGGTGTCGTCCATCGAGGGTACGAGCCCGCGGCCCCCGGCCCGTCGGGCGGGTGGCTTCGACAAAGGCGTGGACTCGGCGGTCGCTCGGGAGGGCTGCTTACTTAGCGCTCGCTAAGTGTGATTATGCTGGTCATGACCAGGGCCGTCCAGGCGTGCGCAAGGCGTTGAGGAGTACCGACAGTGGACCCGTTGCAAGCATTCAGGCTCGACGACAAGGTGGTGGTGCTCACCGGCGCCAGCTCGGGGCTGGGCGTCGGTTTCGCCAGAGCGCTCTGCGCCGTCGGGGCACGCCTCGTCCTCGTCGCCCGGCGGGCCGACCGCCTCGCCTCGCTCGCGGAGGAACTCCGGGCGGGCGGGGGCAGCGTCGTCGTCCACCCCGCCGATGTGAGCTCTCCCGAGCAGTGCCGGGGCGTGGCGGAACGGGCGGTCGAGGAGTTCGGGCGCATCGACGTCCTCGTGAACAACGCGGGACTCGGAGGCGCGGTGCTCGCTTCCCGGGAGACGCCCGAGGGGTTCGCCTCGGTGATGGAGGTCAACCTCTACGGCACTTTCTGGATGGCGCAGTCCTGCGCGCCCCACATGCCGCCGGGTTCGTCCATCGTCAACATCGCCAGCGTTCTGGCGCACATCGCCCCGCGGTTGCCCCAAGCGGCGTACACCGCCAGCAAGGCGGGTGTCCTCGGGCTGACGCGCGACCTCGCGCAGGAGTGGTCAGGGCGCAAGGGGATCCGGGTGAACGCCCTGTGCCCCGGCTACTTCGACAGCGAGATGACCGCTGAGGGAGGCGAGCAGCTCCGCGAGACGGTGAAGGCGCACAGCATTCTCGGACGCTTCGGCGAACAGGCCGAACTGGACGGCGCTCTGCTCTTTCTCGCCTCTTCGGCGTCGTCCTACATGACGGGGGCGAATCTGATCGTGGACGGCGGTTTGTCGGTCCTGTGACGCCGGGCGCCCATGAGAGGGGGCCCGCTGCCCGTCCGGCCGCGCCCGCTGAGGGGCGCGGCCCTATCATCGGTCGACCGGCTTTCGCCCGACCGCGGCCGTGGAAAGGTGGACGATGGGTCCGGGAGCAGATACGGGCGCCGAGGGGAACTGGCGGTTCTACCCGCCCCTGGAGCTTCCCCCGATCCTCCAGGTCGCGCTGGCGCAGATCGTCGAGCACGGCTACGACGCGACCAGCGTGCGGACGATCGCGCGCGAGGTGGGGGTGACGGTGCCGGCTCTCTACTACCACTTCGAGAACAAGCAGGCCATGCTCGTCGCCCTTCTCGATCACTCGATGGGCATCGTGTCGCGCCATGTCGCCGCGGCGCTGCACGAGGCAGGCGACGATCCCTCGGCACGGCTCGGCGCCATGGTCGAGGCGATCGTGCTGTACACGGTCCACCACAGCGACCTGGCCTTCCTCGATTCCGAGCGCCGCGCGCTGACCGAGGAGAACCGGCGCCGCTACGTCGCCCACCGCGACAGCGTCGAGGGGGAACTGCACCGCATCATCGAGGACGGGCGCGCCCGTGGCGTCTTCCGCACCCCCATCCCGCAGGAGTGCGGGCGGGCGATCCTGTCGATGTGCCAGGGCATCGCCGGCTGGTACAGCCCCGGCGGCCCCCTTTCCCCCGAGGAGACCGCCGCGCGCTATGTGCGTCTCGCGCTGGCCATGGTGCAGAGCGCCGGACACTGAGGTTGTGGTATCGACCGTGTCGTTACCGCATGAAATGATCTGCATCTTAATACCTATCCAAAAGGTGAAATAGGTATGGAAGCGGTGTCTCGTAGGAAGGTGCTGGCCGCGGGGACGTGCGGGCTTCTCGCCGCGGGCCTGCCCGCGCGGGCGGCGGCCGGTGGGCCGAAGCCGCCGCACATCCTGTGGCTGGTCAGCGAGGACAACAACCTTTCCTCGGCGCCTATGGGGACCCGTTGGCGCGTACGCCCACCTTGGACCGCCTCGCCCGGGAGGGGGTGCGGTACGACAACGCCTTCTCCAGCGCCCCGGTATGCGCGCCCGCGCGGTTCGCGATCCTGACCGGCATGCCGCCCGAGAGCTGCGGCCCGGCCGAGAACATGCGGGCCCAGGGGAGAAGACCCGCCTTCCTGCGCGGATTCCCCGAATATCTGCGGCAAGTCGGGTACTTCTGTACGAATAACAATAAGACTGACTACAACGCGCCGTTCGATCCCGCCGAGGTGCGGGATCTGTCCGGGCCTTTCGCGCACTGGCGGCGCCGGCCGAAGGACAAGCCGTTCTTCTCGGTGTTCAACTTCATGACGACGCACGAGAGCGGCCTGTTCTTCGCCGGCGCCGGGCGGACCCGGCCCGAGGACGTGCGGGTGCCCGCCTACC
>JAFACJ010000631.1 GCA_023425615.1 Actinomycetes bacterium | reverse complement strand
GGGGGTAACCCTATCCCCCGGCCCACCAGCCTGTTCCACGATCCCGTCCTGATGCCTCGGGTGCCCGGCGAGGGCGGCTCGGCGGCTATGACCCCTGCGGCGAGGACGGCTTCTTCTTGCCGAGCATCGCCAGCCCGACCACCTCACGATTGTGGGAGAAGATCGCTTCCAAATTGGCAGGCTGGCCGGCCTGCAAACGCGTGAGCCACTCGAACACCGCGGAGTCGACCAGTGCGCGTGAGACTCGGACCATCGTCGCGAACTCGTAGTCGGTGTAGCGGTGCTTACTTCGTCGGCTCAGTGCCGACTTGAGCCGATCATTGTGCACTTGTTCCTGGCCTGCCCGGCCGACACCCAGGCCAGGATTGTCCTGTTCGAGTCGGAACAGCCGCAGTTGCCGTCGGGTCGCCTTGTCGCTGGCCATCGCGACGGTGGCCTTCTGGAGGACGTCGAGGAGGTCGGCGAAGGGGTTGTCGAGTGGCTCAGGGCACATCGCCCATTCCTCAAGCACTGCGACGTAGTCCGGCTCTTCCACGAAAGCCGCGGCTTCCTTGGTCGGGAAGTAGCGGAAGAAGGTCCGCTGTGAGACCCCTGCCGCAGCGGCTATCTCGGCAACGGTGGTCGAGTCGACCCCGCGGTCCTCGAACAGGTCCAAGGCTGCGCTGCTGATCTCGGCGGTCGTCTCCAGCCGCCGCCTTTCCCGCAGAGACGACCTCTGCGGCTTTCGCTGGGCCGACTCGTTCTGCGGATCGCCGCTGTCGCTCACCATGATGATCAACCTCCTGGCAGAGATCCTACGCATTACTGCCGCTGCCTGCCGACTTGGCACTCAGCGAAGGATCTGGCGTCGGTCCAGGATAGGCCTCATACGTTGAGGAGTCGGCGAAGGAAGGCTTCGCGCGTGAATCTGGCCGCCTGGGAAAGGGCTGCGTCGGGAGCGACCGCCTCGAAGGTGTGTATACCGCCACCCCACGTATGAAGGTCGACGGTCACCCCGGCTCTCATGAGCCGTGCCGCATAGTCCACAGTCTCGTCGCGGAACGCATCGGCCGTTCCCACCTCCACGTAGGCGCGGGGAAGACCGGTCAGCTCCTCGGTTCGTGCCGGTGCGGCATAGGGCGAGACATCGGTGGTGCCTTTCCTGCTGGAAAGGAGGGCGGTCCACATCCAGTTCAGTTCTTTGGACCCTGAGACGAGAGGGTGCCCGTCGAGCATGGTGCTGCTGGGCGTCTCCAGACGGTCGTCGAGCATCGGGCTGAGCAGCATTTGGCATGCGATCGCGGGAAAACCTCGGTCCCGGGCCATGACGGACAGTCCTGCCGCCAGGCCACCACCCGCGCTGAGTCCGGCAACGATGACCTGCTCGGCGTTGATCCCGAGCTTGTTCGCGTTCTCCACCGCCCATCTCAGACCCAGATAGCAATCCTCGATCGGGCTCGGGTCAGGGTGCTCAGGAGCGAGACGGTACTCGACAGACACCACGACCGCGAGACCGTCGCGAACCCAAGGCAGAACGAAGTCGATGTTGCTGGTCCGATCGCCCATCACCATGCCGCCGGCATGCATGAAGTACAGCAGCGGTAGCCGGCCTGCCTGTTCCGCAGGTCGAAGCACCAGGAGACGAAGCCGGTGGTCGGACTCGGCCACCACGTCCTCCACCGAGATCCGACCTCTCTGGGAGAGGTCGACGGAGCAATCCGCCAGATCACCGGTGCCGTACATGCGCCGGAAGGCCGGCAGGGTCGCCTCGCTCAGGTCCGGCGGGCTCGCCGCACGAAGCGCCTCCAATATCGGAAGAATCTCTGGGTCGATCTCAGGGCGGTGGTGAGTCACAGCGCTCCCTGTAAGTCGTTTCGTCGTCGGGTGTCCGCGGGCTACCGGAGACCCCTCCATACGGCTCGGCGGCTCTCCAGCAGGGCGTCGGTAATGGTGATGTCGTGGTCCAGAACGAGCGCCGACTCTTTACCGCCGACGAAGCGGTTCCACACCGGCAGGCCCTCATGGCACGGGTCTCCAGAGGCTGCGAAGCGAACGAACGCCTCCTGGACCTGGCCGGTGAGCGCGCCTGGTCCAGCGGTGATCCCTCCAGAGCCCCACAGGTAGTGATGGCTGCCTGCGATCACGCCCATATCGCCGTAGAGCGTGACCGAGGTGGCGCGGTTGTAGCTCAGCCGGGCAGGGAGACCGCCGCGAGCCTTGGCTTCGGCGACCTGGACGGCCGGGACCAGCCAGTCACGGTCGGTGACCACGGTGGCGAGGAGGGACGACGGCGAGGCGCCGGGCATGATGTGGCGGTAGGCGTCGATCACCTCGCGAGTTGCGCGCCCGAGGTCGGGTTCAAGGGCCTGCACCAACTCGTCCAGGGTGAGTCTGCCGTATCGCGAGGAGTCGAAGGCGTCAGGGGCGGCGCGGAAGGGGAACCAGTGGGTCAGCTCGTCGACATTGACGATGAGATCGACGTCAGCGCCGGCGCCTTCCTCGAGTGCCAGGACAGGTGCCAGCGGAAGTGTCGAGCCGTCGACGTGCGGGGACAAGATGTCGTACTTCATCCAGGCCGGGAGACCCCATTCGGGATCTTGTGGCTGGGCCTGGGTGACGGCGCCGAGCGCCCGTACCAGATGGTCGGCCGGGAGAGACCACAGCGCCTCGACATCGCCGACGGTGATGCCGAGCTCGCGCAGCACTGCCGCGCTCATTCGCTCGGCGGACTCTCGCGTGTTCGTCTTCCAGAGGTCGTGGCCGCTGAAGATCATCGCTTGGGAGAAGAGCCCGTTGAACGCGGGCATCGTCAACGCGTGGAGGACTTTGGAGCCGCCTCCGGAAGTGCCGGCGATCGTCACCCGCGACGGATCACCTCCGAAGCTGCCGATGTTCTCCTGTACCCACTCAAGACCCGCCGCCAGATCGAGCATCCCGACGTTGCCTGAGCTCGCATAGGCAGGGCCGAACTCCTCGGGAAGCTGGAGGAATCCGAAGGCGTTGAGCCGATGGGTGAGGCTCACGAACACGATGTCCTCCTCGGCGGCTCGCGCGCCGTCGGCTCCACCGCCCGGATAGGACTCGTGTCCGCTCGTGTAGGCGCCGCCGTGGAACCACACCACTACCGGCCGGGCGGTCTCGGTCGATCTCGTCCAGACATTGATCCGCAGGCAGTCCTCGTCGTGATGCCGGTCGCCGGCAAGGAGGGGAGTTTGAGGGCACGCCGGCCCGAACTCGGTCGCGTCGAAGACTCCGCTCCAGGACGGCGGCGAGACCGGCGGCAGGAAGCGTCCTTTGACGCCGCTGTCTGCGGCGTACCGGATGCCCAGGTATCCGAAGACCTCGTTGCCCTCGACCCGTCCGCGCACCTCACCATGACTGGTTCTGACCACTGGCGCGCTGCCACGAGACACGGCGTTTGAAGGTGTGATCCCGGCGTTCATGGGCTTACCGCCTTCCTGGAAGTCGCGGCGCACCGCGGCGAGCTTCCGCTGATACGTCTGTGCCTTGTACCTCGACCATCTGGCCCTCCCCGGCGGACCAGCGACGTCTTCGCGCAAAGAACGCGATCACCGCGGCCAGTGCCACGGCTGCTGCGGCGATCGCGTTTAGCGCATTCAGGGAGCCGAGTGCGGGGAGGCCGCGCGGCCCGGTGACCACCGTCAGCGCCCCGAACATGGCGGCCGCACACGAAGTGCCGATCTGGCGCATCAACAGGTTCAGGCCGTTGGCGCTGGCCGTCATCTCGATACTCGCCGCTTGCGCCACCAGCGAGGGGATCACGGAAAGAGCGAGGCCGGCGCCGGCACCGACGACGACCGATCCAGCCGTGACTGTGGCCAGGCCGGAGCCCGACAGCAGCCGGACAAGGTGTCCGCACGCAATGACGAGACATCCGATGGCCAGCGTCAAGGGTAGGCCGCAGATCCTCGCAAGTCGGAGTGCCAGGGGCGTTGCGAGAGCCGCCACGACGGCTTGAGGAGCCAACCAGAAACCGGCGAGGCGAGCGTCAAGCCCGACGCCGTAGCCGGTATCGGACGGTGTCTGCAGGATCTGCGTCGCCGTGAGCATGTAGGCGAACATGCCGAAAGAGACGAAGACAGTCGCCACGGTCACCCACAGCATCGCTGGTCGAACGGCGACGCGCACGTCGATCAATGGCGAGGCCGACCTGGCCTCGACGCCTGCCCAGGCTGCGAGGAACAGCAACCCGGTCACGAGACACGACAGTGTCGCCCACATCTGCCAACTGGAGCTTCGCGACAGGGCGACCAGCGTTGTCGCCAGGCCGACCGAAAGGAGAACAGCTCCTCCGATATGAAGGGTCGATGTCGTCCGAGCCAGGGCGGTATGAGGTAGACGCCACCCCAAGAGGAGGCTGAAGAGCAGCGCGCTGAAGCCCGTCACCCAGAAGAGCGAGCGCCACCCATACAGATCGGTCAGCAATCCGGCGAACGGCAGACCGGCTCCGGCGCCGACTGCGAGCGTCGCGCTGATCATGGCCAGCGCGCGTGTCAGCCGTTCGGGAGGGACGATGTCGCGTGCAAAGGCCATGCTGACCGGGACGAGCGCAACGCCGATTCCTTGCACTGCGCGCGCCCCGATCAACAACGGGAGCGCGTCGGAGAGCGCACCGACCAGCGATCCGGCTCCGGTGCAGGCCAGCACCGCGAGCATGACGCGCCGCTTTCCATACAGTTCCGAGACCCGTGCCACGATCGGCGTGCAGACCGCACCGCTGACCGCCGTCGCTGTGACCAGCCAGCTGGCCACATCCGCACTCACCCCCAAGGACCGGGGAAGCTCAGGCAGGACGGGGAACATCATCGTCTGTTGGACTGACACCACGAGACACGACATCGCGATGAGCCACACCAACCGGTCGGAGGAGTCCCAAGGGCGTCGGCTTGTCACAACTGGAACCCGGGCGGCTCGAAACGCAGGCCAAGACCCTGAGCTTCGAGCATCACACGCGCGTGCGAGAGGGCAGGAACACCTCCGCGGTCCCACGACTGACGCGCTGCGCACGCTGGTTCTCAACCCATACTTCCAGGTGGGTGAGGAACCCATGGCCGTATGGTTGGACGTCGGGCACCACGCCCTTGCACCATGCGGCGTCGCCCACGACGAGGAAACCACGGATCTCGACGTCGAGCGCCATGAGCGTTGCAGCGTCGCCCATCCAGTCGGTGACGGACTGCGCCAGCCATGCGACGCGCTGGGTGCCGATGTCATAGGCGCCCGGCGCGCCCTCCGATGTCGCGCTGGAGGAGTTGAGATGGCGC
>JAFACJ010000555.1 GCA_023425615.1 Actinomycetes bacterium | reverse complement strand
CTGCCGCCGCAGCACACCGGCGCCCGCCCGATGCCCCCCCAGCACCCCGGCGCCCGTCCGATGCCGCCCCAGCCGCCCATGCCGCCGGTTCCCCAGCAGGGCCCCCCGACGATGCAGACGACGGGTCCGGTGGGCGACGACTGGTTCGCCCCGGTGCCCCCGCCGCAGCCGCCCCAGCCCTCCCGGATCATGGGCCCCTACGGCCAGATCGTCGTCTACACCCTGCTCGACGGCCGCGAGCAGGCGTTCGACCGGCAGGTCAACCAGCTCATCGGCACGGCGGTCAAGGCCGAGCCCGGCATCCTGATCTTCACCTGCCACGAGGTGGAGGGCGCGCCGACCCAGCGGATCTCCTACCAGCTCTTCCACGACCGCGGCGCGTTCGACGCCCACCAGGGCCAGCCGTACGTGCACCGCTTCCAGGCCGAGAGCCGCACCCATGTGCTGGCCACGAACGTGATCGACCTGAAGCTGACCGGCGGCAGCCTGCCGGTGCTGCGATGATCACCCTGCTGTCCCGGCCCGGCTGCCATCTGTGCGACGACGCCCGCGCGATCATCGCGCGGGTGGCGGCCGACACGGGCGAGCCCTGGGAGGAGCGTGACATCACCCAGGACGAGGCGCTGCTGCACGAGTACCACGACCACATCCCGGTGACCCTGGTGGACGGGCGGCAGATCGACTTCTGGCGGGTGGACGAGCGGCGGCTGCGCGGGGCGCTGGCCGGCCGCTGACGGCGGGACGCGCTGCGGGACATACCGAAAAGATGTCTCGTTTGTCACAGTGTCTCGCCGTAACCCGCCTGGTAGCTGGGGAATTGTAACGGACCCCGTGCCCTGACTTTGTGCGTTCGTTCACAATGGGGTTAACCTGAAGGAAATACGCCTCTCCCGGTGGGAGGCCGCGCAGAGAGGCCACGCCACCCGCGATGAATCCCCGGCAGACGAACGCGAGGGCCTTCAAGGATTCCGCCAAGGGGATTCCCGAGGCCACGGTGGCGCGGCTGCCGGTCTACCTGCGGGCCCTGCAGGGTCTCAAGGATCGCGGTGTGGAGACGGTCTCCTCCGAGGAGCTCGCCGCCGCCGCCGGGGTGAACTCCGCCAAGCTCCGTAAAGACCTCTCCCACCTCGGCTCGTATGGCACGCGGGGAGTCGGGTACGAGGTTGAGTACCTCGTGTACCAGATCTCGCGTGAACTGGGTCTCACCCAGGACTGGGTGGTGGCCATCATCGGGGTGGGTAACCTGGGCCGCGCCCTCGCCGGCTACGGCGGGTTCGCGTCCCGGGGATTCCGGGTGGCCGGACTGCTCGACGCCGACGCCTCCATCGTCGGACAGCGCATCTCCGGACTCACCGTGGAGCACACAGACAAGCTGGAGACCATCATCAAGGACCAGGGCGTGTCCATCGCCGTCATCGCGACACCCGCGGCGGCTGCCCAGACGGTGTGCGACCGGGTGGTCACCGCCGGGGTCACCAGCGTGCTCAATTTCGCCCCCGTCGTCCTCTCCGTCCCCGAGGGGGTCGACGTCCGCAAGGTCGACCTGTCCATAGAGCTGCAGATTCTCGCGTTCCATGAGCAGCGCAAGGCCGGCGGACCGCACGAGGAGTACATCGAGGTACATCCATGAGCCTGCTAGTCGTCGGTCTGAGCCACCGGTCAGCCCCCGTCACACTGCTGGAGCGGACGTCGATCACGGGTGACGACCTGGTCAAACTGCTGCACGAGATCCATGACTCGGTCAGCGAGGTGATGATCGTCTCGACCTGCAACCGGGTCGAGGTGTACGCCGCCGTCGACAAGTTCCACGGCGGCGTCCAGCTCGTCTCGGAGCTGCTGGCGCGGCACTCGGGCGTCGCGCTGGAGGAATTGTCGCGGCACCTGTACGTGCACTACGAGGACCGCGCCGTGCAGCACGCCTTCACCGTCGCGTGCGGCCTGGAGTCGATGGTCGTCGGCGAGGGACAGATCCTCGGCCAGATCCGCTCCGCCTTCCGGCTGGCGCAGGCCGAGGGAACCATCGGGCGGACCCTGCACGAGGTGGTGCAGCGGGCGCTGCGGGTCGGCAAGCGGGCGCACTCCGACACCGGCATCGACCAGGCCGGCGCCTCGCTGGTCAGCGTCGGGCTCCAGGTCGCCTCGGGGCATCTGGGCGATCTGGCCGAGCGCACGGCCCTGGTGATCGGCGCCGGCGCGATGAGCGGCCTTGCCGTCGCCACCCTGGCCCGCGCCGGGGTCGGCGAGATCATCATCGCCAACCGCACCTATGAGAAGGCCGAACGGCTGGCGGAGTCGGCGCGGACCGTCGGCGCGCCCTCCCGCGCGCTGCGTCTGGAGGACCTGGACGAGGAGCTGGACTCCGCCGACCTGATCATCTCCTGCACCGGCGCCGGGCTGGTGATCGGCGGGGAGCGGCTCACCCCCCGGCACCGGTTCATCCTCGACCTCGCCCTGCCGCACGACGTCGACACCGGCGTCCGCGAGCTGGAGGGCACCGCCCTCGCCAACCTCGACGATCTGCGCACCGCGCGGGAGGCGGCGCAGGCCATCGGGCCCGAGGCCGTGGAAGCCGTCCGGAGGATCGTCGCCGACGAGGTGGCGGCCTTCCTGTCGGCGGCCAGGGCCGCCGCCGTGGCGCCGACCGTCGTCGCGCTGCGGGCCAAGGCCACCGAGGTGGTGGAGCTGGAACTGGCGCGGCTGCGCGCCAAGCTCCCCGGCCTCGACCCCAAGACCGAGCACGAGATCGCCATGACCGTGCGCCGCGTCGCCGACAAGCTGCTGCACGTCCCCACCGTCCGGGTCAAGGAACTGGCAGCCTCTCCCGGCGGCGACTCCTACGCCGACGCGCTGCGCGAGCTCTTCGATCTCGACCCGGCGGCACCCCAGGCCGTGGCCTGCGCCGATCTGAGCGACCGGCCAGGGGAGCCGCAGGAACGGAGCACGGCGTGAGCACTCTGAAGCTGGGCACCCGCAAGAGCCTGCTGGCGATGACCCAGTCGGGGCAGGTGGCCGACGCGCTGACCCGTGCCACCGGGCGCGAGGTCGAGCTCACCGGGGTCACCACCGAGGGCGACGTCTCCCAGGCGCTGCTGGCCCAGCTCGGCGGGACGGGGGTGTTCGTCAACCGGCTGCGGGAGAAGCTCCTGTCCGGTGAGGTGGACTTCGCCGTGCACTCGCTGAAGGACCTTCCGACCGGTCGGGCCGAGGGTGTCGAGCTGGCCGCGCTGCCGCCGCGCCACGACCCGCGCGACGCCCTGTGCGGCCCCGGCAAGCTGTCGGAGCTGCCGTCCGGCGCCCGGGTCGGCACCGGCTCGCCGCGCCGCGTCGCCCAGCTGCGGGCGCTGCGCCCGGACCTGGAGGTGGTCCCGATCCGCGGCAACGCCGACACCCGGCTGGCCAAGATCGACAGCGGCGAGCTGGACGCGGTGGTGCTGGCGCACGCCGGGCTGTCCAGGATCGGCCGCGCCGACCGGATCGGCGAGCTGTTCGACCCCGACCAGATGCTGCCGGCCCCCGGGCAGGGCGCGCTGGCGGTGGAATGCCGGGCCGACGACGCCGGGCTGATCGAGCTTCTCCGCGGACTGGACGACCCTGACACCCGGGCGGCCGTCACCGCCGAACGCACCGTCCTGGCGGTGCTGGAGGCGGGATGTTCCGCTCCGGTGGGTACGTTCGCGCAGGTGGAGGACGAAGTACTGGGCCTGACGGCGGCCGTCGTGTCCCTCGACGGCACCCGCCAGATCAGGCTCTCCGCGAGCGGCCACCCCGCGCAGGCAAGGGAGTTGGGCCGCGAGCTGGCGGCCCGGCTCTTGGAGCAGGGGGCCGACAAGCTGATGGAGGCACCATGACCGTCACTTTCGTAGGCGTCGGACCGGGTGACCCCGGCCTGCTGACACTGCGTGCCGTGGAGGCCCTGGGCCGCGCGGACACGGTCGTGGTGAACCGGGCGAGCTGCCCGGCGGTGGTGCTGGGGCACTGCCGTCCCGGCGCCGAGGTCCTCGACGCGGACGAGCGCGACGCGGTCAAGCTGGTGCTCGCGGCGGCCCGCGACGGCGCGGTGGTGCGGCTGGTCTCGGGCGACTCGGGCCTCGGCGGCAAGGCGGCGCGGGAGGCAGCGGCGTGCGCGGCCGAGGGCGTGGCCTTCGAGGTGGTGCCCGGTGTCTCCGCGGTGACGGCGGTCCCGCAGTACGCGGGGATCCCGCTGAAGGACGACGAGGTCCGCGAGACGCGGATCATCGACGCCGCCGACGGCGGGGTGGACTGGGACTCCTGCGCCGCGGGCGAGGCGACCCTGGTCATCCTGGGCGCCGAGGGCCAGGTGAGCGAGCTGGCCAAGCGGCTGATCGCCGCGGGCCGCAAGGACTCCACCCCGGCTGCCTACACCAGCCTGGGCACCACCACCGAGCAGGAGACGGTGGTGACGACCCTCAACCGGCTGTACGCCGAGACCAAGGGCATGGACGCGCCGGCGCTGATCGTGGTCGGCGACGTGGTGAACTGGCGCAAGAAGCTGTCCTGGTTCGAGACCAAGGCGCTGTTCGGCTGGCGGGTCCTGGTGCCGCGCACCAAGGAGCAGGCCGCCGATCTGTCGGAGCAGCTGCGGGCCTACGGCGCGGTGCCGCAGGAGGTGCCCACCATCTCGGTGGAGCCGCCGCGCACCCCCCAGCAGATGGACCGCGCCATCAAGGGCCTGGTCACCGGCCGCTACGAGTGGGTCGTCTTCACCTCCGTCAACGCGGTGAAGGCGGTGCGCGAGAAGTTCGCCGAGTACGGTCTGGACGCCCGTGCCTTCGCCGGCCTCAAGGTCGCCGCGGTGGGCGAGCAGACGGCCGCCTCGCTGGTGGAGTTCGGCGTGCAGCCCGACCTCATGCCCTCGGGCGAGCAGTCCAGCGAGGGCCTGGTGGAGATCTGGCCGCCGTACGACGAGGACCTCGACCCGATCAACCGGGTGCTGCTGCCGCGCGCCGACATCGCCACCGACCGGCTGATCTCGGGCCTGACGGAGCTGGGCTGGGAGTGCGACGACGTCACCGCCTACCGGACGGTGCGGGCGGCGCCGCCGCCGCAGCCGATCCGTGAGGCGATCAAGGGCGGCGGTTTCGACGCGGTGCTGTTCACCAGCTCCTCCACGGTGAAGAACCTCATCGGCATCGCCGGCAAGCCGCACAATGTGACGGTCATCGCGGTGATCGGGCCGCAGACGGCCAAGACCGCCGAGGAATACGGCCTCCGCGTCGATGTCATGGCTGAGAAGCCGTCCATCGCGGAACTCGCCGTGGCACTGGCGGAGTACGGAGCCAAGCGCAGGGCCGCCCAGATCGAGGCGGGTGAGCCGCTGCGCAAGCCCAGCCAGATGCGGCGCGGAGCCCGGAAGAAGAGGTTCACGTGATGATCGAACGTCCGCGCAGGCTGCGCCGGTCGGCGGCGCTGCGCCGGCTGGTGGCCGAGACCCGGCTGAACCCCGCCGACCTCATCCTGCCCCTGTTCATCAAGGAGGGCATCGACGAGCCCGCCGAGGTCGTCTCGATGCCGGGCGTCCACCAGCACACCCGCGACAGCCTGCGCAAGGCAGCGCACGAGGCGGCGGAGGCCGGCGTCGGGGGCCTGGTGCTGTTCGGCGTCCCCGCCGTCAAGGACGAGCGCGGCTCGGCGGCGGACGACCCGGACGGGATCATGCAGGTCGCACTGCGCGACCTGACGTCCGACCTCGGCGACTCCCTGGTCCTCATGACCGACCTGTGCCTCGATGAGTACACCTCGCACGGCCACTGCGGGCTGCTCACGCCCTCCGGGGAGGTCGACAACGACTCCACGCTGGAGCGCTACGCCTCGATCGCGGTGGCGCAGGCCGAGGCCGGCTCCCAGGTGGTGGCGCCCAGCGGCATGATGGACGGCCAGGTGCGGGCGATCCGCGCCGCCCTGGACGGGGCGGGGTACCAGAACATCCCGATCATGGCCTACTCGGCGAAGTACTCCTCCGCCTACTACGGGCCGTTCCGCGACGCCGCCGAGTGCGCGCCGCAGTTCGGCGACCGCTCGGCCTACCAGCAGGATCCGGCCAACGCGCGGGAGTCGCTGCGCGAGGTGCGCCTTGACCTGGAGGAGGGCGCCGACCTCGTCATGGTCAAGCCCGCCGGTCCCTATCTGGACATCGTCCGCCAGGTGCGGGACATGGTGGACGTCCCGCTGGCGGCCTACCAGGTGAGCGGCGAGTACGCGATGGTCGAGGCGGCCGCCGCCAACGGCTGGATCGACCGCGAGCGGGTCATCGCCGAGTCGCTGACCGCGATCAAGCGGGCGGGCGCCGACCTCATCCTGACGTACTGGGCCACCGAGGTCGCCCGGGGCCTGTGAGCCGCGCCGCGGCGTGAACATTCGGTGAACCCCGCCCGAACCCGCCGGGGGTGGCCTGCGTATAGTCATTTGGAACCGTATCCAAGGGTCGGTGCGCAGATTTCCACCGCCTTTCGCCATGATCTGGGGAAAGGCGGTTCTCTCTTCGGGGGGCGATAGATGTTGGCGGTCACCCGCAATACACGCGCCAGGGATCGGCTGGTCCAGGCGGCCCGCGACTACGCGGCGCGCGGCTGGGCCACCGTGGCGGGCGCCTCCGCGCCGGTCGACGGCGACCGTGCCTGCTCCTGCGACCGGATCGGCTGCCCGGATCCGGGCGCGCATCCGGTCACCACGGGCTGGGCCCGGCAGGCCACCACCGACCGCGAGGCGCTCGACCGCTGGTGGGCGCGGGCCCCCGACGCCAACGTGATACTCCCCACCGGCCGTGTCTTCGACGTCTTCGACGTCCCCGCGCGGACGGGACTGGCCGCGATGGCGGCGATGGAGGCGGCGGGCGTGCGCCCGGGACCCGTGGCGGCGATCGGCGCCGAGCGCCATCTGTTCTTCGTCGCCACCCGCGGCGCCCCGGAGGACGAGGACGAGTGGTGGTCCTGTCATCTCGACTGCTCGCCCGAGACCCTCGCCGACACCCCCGGCATGCGCTGGCACTGCCGGGACAGCTATGTGGTGGCGCCCCCGTCGGTGCTGCCGTTCGGCCGCGAGGTCACCTGGGTCAGGCCGCCGGACGGCGCCCCGCTCCCCGACCCGCTGCGCATCCTGGAGTACCTGGTCGACTGACCACCGCTTCGGCCCCCTGAGGCACACAAGAGCCCTCCCTCCCCGGAGATCCGTGGGAGAGGAGGGCTTCGGCGTCCTCGGGGGTTCCTGGGCGCTCTCAGCGCTTGGCAGGAGCCTTGATGGTGAGCTTGCCACCCCACTTGGAGAAGCTCGTGGTGGTGGCGATCTTGGTCTTGCCGGCCGCGGTGATGCTCACCTTGAGCTGCTTGGGCAGCCAGCCCGCCCCCACGACGAGCTCGAAGGCGACCTTGGGCTTGCGGTAGCCGGGCGCGACGGCGTCGAGCCCCGACGCCTGCGGCACGGTGCCGCTCCAGCGGCTCCCCTTGCGGGTGAGGGTCTCGGACTCCTCCAGCAGCGCCGCAAGGACGTCGAGGGAGGCGCCCCAGCGCGCCTGCTCGGCCAGCACGCCGTACCCCTTGGCCTTGGCGCCGAGGGCGAGCTTCTGCCAGGCGGCGCCCTGCTGCAGATAGCCGTCCCCGCCGAGGACGATCACCTGCCGCTTGGCCAGCTTCGGACCGGACAGCCAGACCTTGAGGTCGCTCTCCTTGATCCCGCCGGACGCGGTGGTGACGTCCTTGCCCGCGACCCGGCGGAAGGACAGCACGAAGCTCTCCTTGTCCCCGGTGGCGCCGGAGATCCGCTCGGCGAGGGCGGGGCCGTCCAGTTCCTCGGTCGTCGGCGTCGCCGGGGCGGCGGGGTCGGCGGCGGACCCGGTGGGGGAGACGGGACCGGCCAGGTAGGAGGGGGAGACGGTGGGCC
>JAFACJ010000384.1 GCA_023425615.1 Actinomycetes bacterium | reverse complement strand
ACCGCAGGGTGCGGTGCTTGGCAAGGCACCGCCCACGGACGGCCGTCCCGCGGGTCGTCGGCCGTGGCCAGGCACCGCCGGGCGGCCGCACGACGGCGGCGCGCACGCCGTCCGGCCCGTGTCGCCGAAATCACGCCCTCTTGACCACCCGATGGTGTGACTTACGCGCGCGTTGTGAACACAATGGGTAGACCACCCTGGTCTCGTGAAGAGGCGCGGTCGCCACCAGCGGCCGCGGCCGCGTGCCCGGAGTGGGCCCGAGACGGGTGTCGGCCGTGTACCGCGCGGCCGAGCGCCCGGCATCCGACGAGATATGAGGTTGCTGGTGGCTTCGTACGACGAGACCGGACCGCTGATCAACGGTCTGCTCAGCCAGGTTCCGGACTTCGACCCCGCCGAGACCGGCGAGTGGGTCGAGGCCCTCGACGGCCTGATCGACGACCGCGGGGGCCCGCGCGCCCGCTACGTCCTGCTGAACCTGCTCAAGAGGGCCCGGGAGCGCAACGTCGCCGTCCCGACCTCCCTGACCACTCCCTACGTGAACACCATCGGTGTGCACGAGGAGCCCTACTTCCCCGGCGACGAGGCGCTGGAGCGCCGCTACCGCTCGTGGATCCGCTGGAACGCCGCCGTCATGGTGACGCGGGCGCAGCGGCCCGGCATCGGCGTCGGCGGCCACATCTCCTCCTACGCGTCGGTGGCGACGCTGTACGAGGTGGGCCTCAACCACTTCTTCCGCGGCAAGGACCACCCCGGCGGCGGCGACCAGGTCTACTTCCAGGGCCACGCCTCCCCCGGCGTGTACGCGCGCGCCTTCCTCGAGGGCCGCCTCTCCGCGGACCAGCTCGACGGGTTCCGCCAGGAGAAGTCGCACCCGGGCGGCGGCCTGCCGTCGTACCCGCACCCGCGGCTCATGCCCGACTTCTGGGAGTACCCGACCGTCTCCATGGGTCTCGGCCCGGCGAGCGCGATCTACCAGGCGTGGACGGACAAGTACCTGCACAACCGCGGGATCCGTGACACGGAGCAGCAGGACGTGTGGGCGTTCCTCGGCGACGGCGAGATGGACGAGCCCGAGTCGCGCGGCATGCTCCAGCTCGCGGCGCAGCAGCAGCTCGACAACCTGACCTTCGTGGTGAACTGCAACCTGCAGCGCCTCGACGGCCCGGTGCGCGGCAACGGCAAGATCATCCAGGAGCTCGAGGCGCAGTTCCGCGGTGCGGGCTGGAACGTCATCAAGGTCATCTGGGGCCGCGAGTGGGACGTCCTGCTCAACGCGGACAAGGACCGCGCCCTGGTCAACCTCATGAACGTCACGCCCGACGGCGACTACCAGACGTACCGTGCGGAGTCCGGCGCGTTCATCCGCGAGCACTTCTTCGGCCGCGACCCGCGGACGAAGGCGCTCGTCGAGAACATGACCGACGACGACATCTGGAACCTCAAGCGCGGCGGCCACGACTACCGCAAGATCTACGCGGCCTACGCGGCGGCGCGCGCCCACACGGGCCAGCCGACCGTGATCCTCGCGCACACGGTCAAGGGCTACGCGCTCGGGCCGTCGTTCGCGGGCCGCAACGCGACGCACCAGATGAAGAAGGTCGGCCTGGCCGACCTCAAGGCGCTGCGCGACTCCCTGCGGATCCCGATCACGGACGAGGAGCTCGACGCCAACCCGTACGAGCCCCCGTACTTCCACCCGGGCCCCGACGCACCGGAGATCCAGTACCTGCTGAACCGTCGCCAGCAGCTCGGCGGGTTCGTGCCCGAGCGCCGCTCGTCGCCGAAGCCGATCACCCTGCCCGGCGACAAGTCCTACGAGATCCTCAAGAAGGGCTCGGGCCAGCAGGAGATCGCCACGACGATGGCGTTCGTCCGCCTGCTCAAGGACCTCATCAAGGACAAGGAGTTCGGCAAGCGCGTCGTGCCGATCATCCCCGACGAGGCCCGCACGTTCGGCCTGGACTCGATCTTCCCGTCGGCGAAGATCTTCAACACCCAGGGCCAGCACTACCTCGCCGTGGACCGTGAGCTCATGCTGAGCTACAAGGAGTCCGAGGCCGGGCAGATCATGCACACCGGCATCAACGAGGCCGGCTCCGCGGCCGCGTTCCAGGCGGTCGGCACGTCCTACGCCACGCAGGGCGAGATCATGGTGCCGTTCTACATCTTCTACTCGATGTTCGGCTTCCAGCGCACCGGCGACCAGTTCTGGGCGGCGGGCGACCAGCTCACGCGCGGCTTCATCATCGGCGCGACCGCGGGCCGCACCACGCTCACGGGCGAGGGCTTGCAGCACGCCGACGGCCACTCGCCGCTCCTCGCGGGCACGAACACCGCGATCGTCCAGTACGACCCGGCGTTCGGCTACGAGATCCGGCACATCGTGCGCGACGGCATCGAGCGCATGTTCGGCCCCGGCGAGCACGGCGTGGGCGCGGACGGCCGCGACCAGAACGTCATGTACTACCTCACGGTGTACAACGAGCCGATGGTCCAGCCGGCCGAGCCGGAGGACGTGGACGTCGAGGGCATCCTCAAGGGCATCCACCGCATCTCCGTGGGCGAGGGCGACGGGCCGCGCGCCCAGATCCTCGCGTCGGGCGTCGGCGTGCCGTGGGCGCTCGAGGCGCAGCAGCTCCTGCGGGAGGACTGGGGCGTCGCGGCGGACGTGTGGAGCGTGACGAGCTGGAACGAGCTGCGGCGCGACGCGCTCGCCGCCGACCAGGCCGCGTTCCTCGACCCGGCCTCGGAGCCGCGCGTCCCGTTCGTCACGGCGAGGCTCTCGGGCGCCGAGGGCCCGTTCGTCGCGACGAGCGACTACGACCACCTGGTCCCCGACCAGATCCGCAAGTGGGTCCCGGGCGACTACGAGGTGCTCGGCGCCGACGGGTTCGGGTTCTCCGACACCCGTGCGGCGGCGCGCCGCCACTTCAAGATCGACGGCCCGTCGGTCGTGGTGCGCACGCTGCAGGCGCTCGCCAAGCAGGGCAAGGTCCCCGCGGACGCGTCGGCCCGGGCGATCGAGAAGTACCGCCTGATGGACGTCACCGCCGGCACGTCCGGCAACGCGGGCGGCGAGGCCTGACGGCCACCGCCTGAGACGACGACGGCCGGTCACCC